>JABDFS010000067.1:21231-21586 GCA_013286425.1 Bacteroidota bacterium | reverse complement strand
ACACATGAAGGTTTAGTTCCGCAATACGAATGTTACAATGTTTGTAATGATGCATGGACAAATTATATTAAAAGTAGTTTGTATAATCTGATAACTACAGGTAAAGGGAAACCCAATACAAAAGAGCATGACGAGTTTAATGCACAGCTAATTGAAAAATGGAACCTGGATAAATAATCTAAATAATAAATCAAAAAAATAAGGTATGGAAAGTCAGAATTTCACTGTTTCTTTTTTAGTAGATGAAACGCCAAAAGAAGTATTCGATGCCATTAATAATGTTTATGGCTGGTGGACAGAAAATATTGAAGGCAACTCGCAAAAACCGGATGATGAATTTGAAGTTCGCTTTGGA
>JABDFS010000067.1:0-21221 GCA_013286425.1 Bacteroidota bacterium | reverse complement strand
TGTGCATTATACCAAACAAAAGTTAATAGAAGTTATACCTGGTAAAAAAGTTGTTTGGCTGATCACTGATAGCAAACTCAATTTTCTTAAAGACAAAAATGAATGGACGAATACTAAAATCAGTTTTGATATTTCAGAAGAGGGTGACAAAACACAATTGCGTTTTACACACATAGGATTAATTCCCCGGATTGAATGTTATCGTGATTGTTCAAATGCGTGGAGCTATTATGTGAACAGTTTACGCAATCTTATTACTACAGGCAAAGGGAAAGCTGAACCTAAAGAAAATAAGATAGAGGCCTGATGCGCTTATAAAACAAAGCAGCAGTTGTTTAACTTCTTTCTGCTGCTCTTAACCATCTTTCAGGTATCTCATTATTTAAAGCTGCTGCATAATCTTTATTGCTGCAGGCAACAAAAGTTTTGTCGGGCAACTGCATCCACCAACGCTGTGTTTTTTTGCTTTGCAGAAAAGAGGTTTCAAAATCTGCAAACATCAATTTGAATTCGTTGTAATATTCACGTTGCTCCAAAGGCGCTTCCTGTTTGCCTTTTTGAATGCCATCCAAAAGATACCAAAGCATATGGCTTATTTGTTTTGCAGTCAGGTCACTAACGTCTTGTGAAGCATTGTAACCGTAAATGCCGATCGTATTTGCAAGCGCGCTCATACCTGCATATTGCATCAGCATACAGGCTTCCTCCCCTGTAAAACCATTTGGTGTAATACGGTTAGCGGGTGCATGACTGTTTTGTATGGCTGAAATATCTATTGCGAAAACAGATGCATTGCGAATAACCGGCTCCATTGTTTCCATATGTTCTTTTACCACACCAACACGATAGCAATCGAACCGCAGTTTGTCTATTGTTTCCAGCATGGCAGGATGAACAAAATAACTTTGAAAGCCTATATGATTGTAATGCTTTAAATAGTTTGGTTCAACAGTAAACATCTTCATTAAAAAATTATCTGCAGCAAACCTGCTTTCTGTATTCATGTCAAGCAACGCATCAACGCAGGTCGCTTCAATTATTTTTTGTTGCGTGGCAAACACATTGTATTGTGCCATCATCAGGTCGTGTGAACCGCCAAGTATCACTACTTTTTTTTGCAGTGACGATAACTCGCTTAACGTTTGCTGCAAAGCGGAATAAGTATCTTCAAGCGAAGCACCTGTTTTCATATTACCGATATCGGCGATCTTAACATCTGCATGCCAATGATATAATTGGTAGAAATGTTTGCGCACTGCATCAATGCCTGATGTATCCGCTTTAATAACGCCTGCTCCACGTGCTTCCGGGCAACCGATTATAATGAGATCCGCAGCGTCAACACCGGGAAAATTTTCGGTATAAACATCAATGTAACTCCCCAATTGTTTTGTATTAAAACCTTCATCATTGTTATAAAAAATACCTGTTGATACAGGTTCTAAAAAATCGATTATTGTGTCTAATGAAGAAAATGGCATATGCGTTTTATTGCGACAAACATAATTAAAATGAAAGCATTTTCTGAAGCTGTTTGAACTAACTTTTTAAAACGTTGTTTGAACAGGAAACCGGAGTTGCACAATGATATTCAGCATAAGGGAGTGACACAACCGTAATACATCGAAGTTCATTTGCAGGCAATCAAATAATTATCATTTTTATTTTTATATTGTTTAACCCTGCGGCAAATTGCGTACAATTATTTTTGTGGTGATGCGGCTTACTGTAAAATATTTTTTTATTCTTTTATCATTCCTGCTTTGCTGTATGCACATAAATGCACAACAAAGCAGTACCAACCTGCCTTCTCTTATCAGTAATGAAAAAGGAATTGATGAAGACAGCCTGAGCGATGTAAATATGCTGAAGCAGAAAATGTTTGTAAAAGTTACTGCAAGCAAACACACTGTTTTTGTTGGTGAACCCATAATGGTAACGTACGAATTTTATACTTCTACACGTATCAATAACCAGCCTACTGTTATGAAGCAACCTGAGTTTACAGGATGGAGTGTGAAAGAACTCGATTTCAACCAGGGCCCGCAATTTGAGAAAATAAACAATGAACCTTATGCCATTTATATTATCAGGAAAGTGCAGCTTATCCCTTTACAGGCGGGCACGCTTTCTTTGGGTAATTCTGTGGTAAATAGTTTTGTGCAGTTGCTGAATCCTGTTGATGCTTATGTTACAAAGAAATATACCATACCAATAGTTAATAAAGATGTTAGTGTTGAAGTAACTGATCTGCCGCAAATGAATAAGCCATCAAATTTTTATGGCATAACCGGTATGTTCAATATATCGGCGAGGGTTGACAGCAATGCTGTTCCTGTTGGTGAGAGCGGGCATTTGATAGTAACGATTAAAGGCTCAGGGAATTTTGATGCGATAACGAAGCCTGATATAACATGGCCGGCCAATACTGATTTTTTTGAAGGGAATGACACGCAGCATGTTGATCAATCTGCATTTCCTGTAACAGCTGAACGTGTGTTTGATATACCGTTTGTTGGTAAGCATGAAGGAACAGTTGCAATAGCGCCTGTTCGGTTTAGTTTTTTTAATACAGATGCTAAAATGTATCAAACCATATCAACAGACAGCATTAAGGTTACGTTTACGAAAGCGCTTGATAAAAAAGAAAAGTTTGACAATATTGTTGATTACGATATTTCAAACAGGAAATATTTATGGATAGTTCCTTGCATTGCACTAACCGTAGCTTTACTGAGTCTTATTTCATTTAGAAGAAATAAAAAACGCGCATTAAAAACAGCAACTGTTACAACAGTATCTTCCGTTCCGGTATTTGTACAGCCTGAACAACATTATCATGTGCGGTACAGGACAGATTTCTCCGTTCATTTTACAGACCTCGAAAGCATAACAGATAACAAACAATTTTTTACCAGGGCAAAATATGTACTCACAAAAGCAGTTGCAGAAAGAATTGACTCAACACAACACTCGGAAGAAATATTGATAAAAGAATTGAAAGAAAGAACTTATAATGCACCGGTTTGTAATAAAGTAACTGGTTTATTTGAGGCATTCAACTTAAACCTGTATGCTCCCTTTGAAACGCAGGCAGATCTTGGTTTTTATTTGAATGAATTGAAACAGGCTGTCGAAATTTTACAATCAGAAGGCTAATCTATATACTTGTAACCAACACCTCTTACGGAATGAAAATGCTTTGGTTCACGTGTATTATTTTCAAAATATTTTCTGAAGTTGAGAATGAAATTATCGATGGTTCTTGTATTCGGATAAACTTTATAACCCCAAACCGATTGCAGTATTTTTTCTCTTGTAACAACCTGGTTTTTGTTTTCGATCAGTAGTTTCAGCAACATGGTTTCTTTTTTGCTTAATTCAACTTTATCACCGTTTTTCAAAGTTGCCTGCTGTGCTTTAAAATCAATTGTGTTGCCATCAAAAGTGTAAGTATCAAATACAAAATCTTTATCGGCAATCTTTTTATTTTTTACAATAAGCTTATCTACGCGCAATAAAAGTTCTTCAAGGTTAAATGGTTTTGTAAGATAATCGTCAGCTCCTTTTTTTAAACCCAACACACGATCCTGCCCCGTATTTTTTGCACTTAATATTAAAACAGGAACATCGTTGTTATTGATGCGGATATTTTCTGTAACGCTTATACCATCCATTTCAGGTAACATTACATCCATGATAATAAGATCGAAATATTCTTCTTCAACCATCTTCAATGCGCGGCTGCCATCGTAAGCAGAAGTAACAGAATAACCTTCCATTTCAAGATTCATCTTCAAAGTTTCATGAAGGTTTTCTTCATCTTCCACTAATAAAATATTTGCTTTTGATTCGTTCATGCTGCGTTAAATTCTACTGTAAAAATGCTCCCGGAAGGCTGGTTATCCGCTACTTTAATTTTTGCTTTATGGCTTTCAGCTATGCGTTTGCAAAGATATAAACCCAAACCTGTTCCCTTTGTTGTGCGAACGATTTCATCGCCACTTCGGTAAAATTTATCAAACACTTTTTTCTTTTCGTTATCGCTTATGCCTTTGCCTTCATCTTTTATTTTTAATACGATCTTGTTTTGTTCTTTATGCAATGTAATATCAACAGGTTTTTCTTTGGGCGAATATTTTAAAGCATTGCCCAAAAGATTATTGATAAGCAACTGAAGCAACAACCTTTCTCCATAAATAAAAAGTTCTTCTTCAATTTCTTTCCTGATAATTCTGTTAGAGAACCGATTTGAAAAAACATTTGCACATGCATCAGCAAGCTCAGAAAAATTAATTTCTTCCTTATCCGGAATATAGTTGCTCTCAAGCTGGGAAGTAATAAGAATGTTTGAGGTTAATTCATTAAGGCGCTCCGCTTCCTGCAAAGTTGTATTAATTAAACGCTGTTGCTTTTCTTCATCAAGTTTTCTTTTCTGCAATGTTTCAGCGCTGAGTGTTATAACAGCAATGGGTGTTTTTAACTCATGCGTAATAGCCATCATAAAATTTTGTTGCTGACTGCCGAACAAAATTTGTTTACGCACCGACCGATACACAAACAAAGCCCCCACAAGCGTAACCAACACAAAAGTTATTCCTTCACTAATATATTGTGCTGTTTTGCGGCGATGCTCATCTTCAATAAGATTCATTTTCTGATCGTAAGCAACATCATCTTTATTTAATTGCACAGTTTTGTACATCCGCATCTGGTCGTTTTGTGTTTGAAGCGAAATAAACCACCAAACCCATGCAGCCATTATAAAAACAAGCATGAACCAATACACAATAGTTACATATGTCAGCCTTCGCTTTTTATAAGCCGAGATCATTCAGCAAAATAAATTAATAAACCACAGATAAAACAAGCTTTGAAATTTGCCTGTTGTAAGTTTGATTATATTTATCATTCAAACATTACTTGCTTTTTTAGCTATTAAAATCCAGGGATAAAAATCATGGCAACAAATAATCTTACTGAATTTGATGATGAACAAAGCCTTGAAGACATTGAAAGTTTTGGAGGAAAAATTCTTTGTGTTGGCGAAGCGTTGATCGATATGATCTGTACTGATAAAGGCAAATCGCTTTCGGCAGGACAGAATTTTTTGAAGAAACCCGGCGGCGCGCCAACGAATGTTGCGGCTGCTATTGCCGCGCTTGGAGGCGATGTTGAATTAGCTGCAAAAGTAGGCAACGACCCATTTGGCAAACACCTGATTGAAGTGATGCAGGACTTTAATGTATCAACAAAATGGATGTTGCAGGATAATAATTATTTCACAACATTTGCCTTTGTTTCTTTAATGGAAGACGGGGAAAGAGATTTTATATTTAACCGTGGTGCTGATGGTCAGCTAACCCGCACTGAAGTTGATGCAATTGATCTTAATGATTTTTCAATAATACATTTTGGTTCTGCAACAGGCTTTTTGCCGGGACCTTTGCAATTTGCTTACCAGGCATTATTGCAACGCGCATTACAAAAGAATTTGTTCATCAGCTTTGATCCTAATTACAGGCATCTTCTATTTAAAGATAACCTGCAAACATTTATTGACCAGTCGTGGAATTTTTTAGAAAGCTGTGATTTTTTTAAGGTAAGTGATGAAGAAGCAATGCTTATTACAGGCGCAACCACACTGAATGATGCAGTGCAGATGCTCAGTAAAAAAACGAATGCAATTTTTGCAATCACAATTGGCAAAGAAGGAACAATGCTTCATATTAATGAAGAAACTGTTATCGTTCCGAGCATTCATGTGAAAGTGGCAGATACAACGGGCGCCGGCGACGCATTTGTAGGCGCAGTACTTTACCAGTTAAGCAAGATGCATAAAGACCTGAGAGATGTTTCTTTTGAAAACTGGAAGAACATTATTTATAATGCCAACAAAGCAGGCGCAAGAACCTGCGAGTATATGGGCGCAATGGAAGCATTTAAACATTTAAGCAGCGAGATATTTATTTAACTTAATGTAAGTTTTGGATATTCAGGGCTGTCCGTACTTATAAAATTAACCACAACTTGTACCTGTACTCCGGTATAGCCACATAAAGGAACATGTAGACTGGTTGCAATGAACTCCTGTGTGAACTTATTAACGCAGTTGCGGGGTAAGTTGTTTCTATTTCTATGGGGTGAAATAGCACCCAGACCTCACACTACCTGCAGGCTTTTATTTCGCATTATTTCATCATAAAGGCATTCTATGATAGCCCTCATCATTTTCTCATTATCCTGCAGGCAACCGGCTGAATACTTCATAATTACCCCATACCTTCTTGTGGCATGATTCGTTCATCCTTCGTTCATCTTACGTTCATCCTTCGCTCGTGTTGCGTCTTTTATTTCCGGGGTGGAAAGAAAAATTAAAGCAGGGAAAAAGCAAATAGCTGGTGTACCAAATATAAGTCATCAACCGGAAGTTATTCAATCTAAAAGTAAAAACCATGCAGCTGATTTTTTGACTGAATACAGCAGGTAAACCCGTACCCGTATTTCAGCATAATCGTAGTTCATATTGAGGAACACATAAGCTGGTTGCAGTAAACTCTGTCCGCGTGATTGCGGGATAAATTGTTTCAATGTCACTTGTAGTGGGGGTAACACCCAAACCTCACGTTAACCTAAGTTTTAATTTCCACATTGTATCCTCAGCAATAATTATTACTGAGTTAATTTATCAAAAACGTAAGACCCTCTTTATTATCTTTGGCGCTGCAAATATTGGATTATGTTTTAGATAAATGTATTCAATGTTTTAACCCTTGTAATAATGGATTCTGCGTTACAAGCGCATTTAAAATGTTTTTAAGAGTAAATGTTTTTAACTTTATTGCTGACTACTGAGACCAAAGTTTTTTATAAGCAAAATAATTACCACAGGTGATTTGTAAATGTTCCTGAAATGCATGAGATGAATGAATATGCTTCTGAGATTAATAATGCTATTGTACAAAAAACCATCCTTTTGATTGATGATGATGAAGACGAACATGAGATATTTTCATCAGCATTAAAAAATGTTAGCACAGAATTTATTTTTTTAAGTGCTGTAAGCTGTGAAGATGGTTTACAAATTTTATCAACAGCCAATCCTGATTACATTTTTATTGATGTAAATATGCCAAGGATCAATGGTATGACTTGCCTCCAGGAAATAAAAAAAATAAGCAGAATATCTCATGTACCTGTTTACATGTATTCAACAGGTATGAATGCACGTGACGGACAAAAAGCATTGCATTTGGGCGCAGTAGATTACATAATTAAACCAAGCAGTATTTCAGGTTTAAGCCAGTTGTTGAAAACAATTTTAGGATGATCACCACTTTAACAGTGTACTTGCCCAGGTAAACCCGCTTCCAAAAGCTGCAAGGCAGATAAGATCGCCTTCTTTTATTCTTCCCTCCTGCCATGCCTCACACAATGCCAAAGGAACAGACGCCGCTGTTGTGTTTCCATACTTCTGAATATTATTAAAAACCTGGTCATCGCGTAAATGAAGTTTCTGTTGCACAAACTGACTGATGCGCATGTTTGCCTGGTGTGGAATTAATAAAGAAAGATCAGAAGTTTTATAACCGTTCTTATTCAAAGCTTCCATTATTACTTCAGGAAATTTTACAGCAGCTTTTTTAAAAACTGCAGGCCCATCCATTATCGGAAAATTCTGAAGTTTATCAACCATTGCCTGGTTTTCATATAACTCTCCTAGTTCTGCATCTTCATAATCTGCCAGGCCTTCTTTCCAATAATTGGCATGAGAGCCCGGATTATACAACGCTAATATTTCAGCTTCAGTTCCGTCGCTGTGCAGGTGTGAACTTATGATGCCGCGGTTCTCCTCTTCAGTAGGCTGCAATACAACGGCGCCTGCCCCATCACCAAAGATCACAGATATATTCCTGCTGCGTGTATTAAAATCCAGCACAAAAGAATGCTTCTCACTTCCTATCACTAAAATATTTTTATACGTGCCGCTGCGTATGAATTGATCACCCACACTTAAAGCATACACAAAACCGCTGCATTGATTGCGCACATCCAAAGCGCCAACTTCTTTCATCTTCATGGCGCGTTGCACAAGCACACCGCAACCCGGGAAATAATAATCAGGAGAAAGCGTTGCAAAAATTATGAAGTCAATATCCTGTGGTGTAATGCCTGCCCGGTCAATTGCCATCTTTGCTGCTTCCACACCCATTGTAGTAGTGGTTTCTTTAGTACGATCAGCAAATCGTCTTTCTTTTATCCCGGTGCGTTCCTGTATCCATGCATCGCTTGTGTCCATATATTTTGTCATGTCTTCGTTAGTGAAAATATTTTCAGGCACATACATACCAACACCGGCGATAATGCTTCTTGGCATAGCAATCAATTTTTTTTAAAGTAAACAAATTTTTGTGAATTGATAATTATATATGTCAACCTAAGTGTATTTCAAATTTTCACAGGTGAGTGGCTCCCATCTACCTGCATAAGCAGTTACCAGCCGGTGCTTAACCGGCCGGAAAAATCATACACCGGAGAAAATCTGAAATGAACCCGGTGAAGCCGGGTTACAGATAAATTAACGATGGGGAGTTGAAGTCACGAACACGGGTGTTGAAATCCCGGAAAAAGCAACCATGATAAAATTTACAGCGCGCGGAGGTATACCGTCGGAAAACACGGTTGCCGGGTTAGGTATATTTTGGTAAGGGCTGGAATGAAAAAGTCCGGAAGAGCCGCTCTGATAAGCATTGACTGAATTTGCAATTGTACTTATCCAGGCACTTTCCTAAACCAGGAATGGGCGCAGGATGCGCTTTTGTATGCCTTTACCTGCACTTAAGCAGCAAGCAAAGTCTCTATAAGGTCTCTATATGGTCTCTGTAAGGTCTCTATAAGGTCAGGGCTGGTTTTGATTTTTTTAAACCGGGTTCTACAATTTTACACAGGCCGGCAAGAGAAGGAATTGTATATTGTAAAATACGTCAATGTGCGGTTATGACAAAAAAGTCAGTGATAAAAACCTGCAGCACCTGCTAGCCGGTGCTTTACCACCGGAAAACTCATACACCGGCGAAAATTTGAAATGCACCCTTTAACTTAACGGCTTAACATCCTTGCAAACCTTTGCACATTTGCCAATGCATCAATTGGTTTTCCATGAATAAGGTTACCTGCCAGTTCTTTTGCAAACCAAGGAGCCAATGAACAACCTTTGGAACCCATGCCATTTAAAATAGCAAGTTGTTTATGTACAGGATGAATGCCGGCAAAAGGCCTGCGCTCTACTGTTGCAGACCGTACTGCTGATATATGTTCTTTTACAGTAAACGGAATTTTTAAAATTGATTTTAATACACCGGCAGTTCTTTCTTTAAAACCTGCTGATGGTTCTGCTGAAATAAATTCAAGTTCATTGCTGCTTCCAGCCCACCATACATTGTGATCTAAAGAAGCCAATGTAATATGACCGAATTTATATGTATATGCAGAATTTAACCCATCAATCTCTAACAATAATGCCTGGCCTTTATTTAATACAAAGGGAAGTTTATCCCAATAAATACTTTGTGCAGACTGAATACCGTCAGCATAAATAATTTGCTTTGCATTAATGTTTTTATATTCAACATGCCCGGTTTTAAATACAAGCTGCGATTCATCAAACCATTCATTCAACAATATATTTTTTGTTTTCAGATGATTGCGAAAAGACTGAAGCAGTTCACGCATTTTGATGACGTAACAGGGATCTATTTCAAATACATCAAAAGGAAAAGATACCTGTTGGCGCAGTGTTTCTTTATTTATTGCGGGCGTTTTGATATAACCATTTCCACCCTGTATCCTATCTATGAAAGCCTTCATAAGATCAGGCGCGGCTGGAAATACCAATATGTTCTTCCTGCTTATACATTGTATATTTAATAAGCTGCCTAATTCGTTATATTCATTCCAGGCAAAAGGCATTAATGTTTCTGCCAGCCATGTTGTTACAACTCTCCTGCCTGTTACAGGGTTAATTAAACCGCCGGCAGCGTTGCTGGCACTTTGTAAATTTTCCTTATCAATTACAAGTATGCTTTTATTTGCCTGAAGCAGATAATAACCCAACCATGTTCCGGAAATTCCCTGGCCTACGATGATGTAATCAACCGTCATGCTGCAATGTTATAAACAATAAATAAAAAAGCCATTTCAAATTGAAATGGCTTTTAATCTCTTAAAAAATATTTTTAATAATTCTGAATCTGCCCCAGGCCAACTGCCTGCGTATCTGTTCCGCCCACAAAACCTTTTGCAAATATTGTAAACACATGGCCTCCGCCCAGTGTATATGCTTTACTTGCAATAACACTGTCAGCAGGATTTCTCAGTTGAAATGTATATGTTCCTGCTTTCATTTCTACAAAGTTTGCGAAGTCAGGTTCATAAGCCTGGTCATTAAAGGCACGCAGTGAATACAAACTTATTTGATCTGTAGAATCATATAATGTAAGCGGTTGTGAGTTTGGAGAAAAATTGAAGAACCGCAGGTATATAGAATCTGATCCCGGTACAGTAAAGTTATCCTGTATAAAAGCTGCCTTCAGGTTCTTAAACGAATCAATAAGTATATAACTATACAGTTTATTTACATCGAGTGTGATCGTACTGGTTACTAATGTTGTATTGTTTGGATCAGTTACAGTCAATGTGTATCCGCCTGCAGCTGCAGAATAATAAGGTGTGTACACTCCATATGTCATCTGTTGTTGAAAAAGAGAGGAATTTATATACAGGTTTACCGGTGCAGCATCCGGAGAAACAGTGGAAACCAAAAAAGAACCCTGTTGAGGGTTGGTGGTGCTATTATTATTAACACTACACGACGAAATGCCAATAACCCCAAACAAAACAATGGTAGCAATCAAATAAGATCTTATCATACTAATAAAATTATAGTTGTATAAACGCTTAAAAATGCAAATAAAATATGAATAATAGACTTGTAAAAAGTTAAAAAGGTTGCAACAGCAAATATTTATTTTTTACAGTCAATTGTTTTTGCGGTAATAGTGTATGGCTTGCTAATTTTACATGGTATGCCACATGAAGCAATTTCGGTTTTTGATATGTTTAAAATCGGTGTCGGGCCTTCCAGCTCGCACACGCTTGGACCATGGCGCGCAGCGCTCCGTTTTATTGACACACTGAATGAACGAAACTTAACACAGCAAACATTTTCTATAACTGTTTTACTCTATGGTTCATTAGCCAAAACCGGTAAAGGACATGGAACTGATATTGCTGTTTTGATGGGTTTGTGCGGCGAAGATCCTGTAACAGTTGATGTAAGCTCTATTGCAGGTAAGGTGCAGCACATTCAATCTGAAAATAAATTGAAGCTGAACAATGAAAAGTGGATTGATGTTGAAGTTGAATTCATGTATGATGAAACATTGCCATTTCATCCAAATGGCTTAAGCTTTCTTGCTAATTGCGAAAATGATATCCAGATAAGCGAAACATTTTATTCAATTGGTGGTGGCTTTGTGGTGAAAGAAGGCGAAGACAAAAGCAAAACATCTTCCATTGATCTTCCATTTCCTATTAATACTTCAGAAGATCTTTTGCATTGGTGTATGAAAACGGGTTTATCTATCAATGAAGTGGTAATGGAAAATGAAAATGCGTGGCGCAACGAAACAGAAACAAAGACAGGCCTGTTAACTATCTGGCAAACCATGAAAGAATGTATGTACCGCGGTTGCCATTCCAAAGGTGAATTACCCGGCGGTTTGCATGTACGCAGAAGGGCTTTTGATCTCAATAAAAAGCTTATCAACCAGCAATCCTATAACGATTATAATTCCTGGAAAGATGCTATTAAAAATGGCGGCAATAATTTCAAATATATATTGGATTGGGTGAGTTGTTTTGCGTTGGCTATTAATGAAGAAAATGCTTCATTCGGCCGCGTAGTTACGGCGCCTACCAATGGTGCTGCAGGCGTTATTCCCGCCGTGCTTCAATATTTTATTTTGTTTTGTGATGGTGATGATGAAGATAAGGTTATACGTTTTTTATTAACGGCCTCTGAAGTGGGAAGCATATTTAAAAAAGAAGCTACCATTTCTGCAGCAATGGGCGGATGCCAGGCAGAGATAGGTGTATCATCTTCAATGGCAGCAGCAGCACTTACAGAAAGCCTTGGCGGAACACAACGACAGGCATTAATGGCCGCTGAGATTGCAATGGAGCATCATTTGGGCATGACCTGCGACCCCATTGGCGGGCTTGTGCAGGTGCCCTGTATTGAACGCAATACAATGGGTGCAATAAAGGCTATAACTGCATCACAGCTTGCGTTGCAAAGCTCGCCTGATTATGCAAGGGTAAGCCTTGATAAAGTAATAAAGACAATGTGGGATACTGCGAAAGACATGAATTTTAAGTATAAAGAAACCGCAGAAGGCGGCCTTGCTTTACATATTCCGCTTGGACTAAAAGAGTGTTGATAAGATTGATAAATTAATGCGCTGCAGTTACCATTTCTTTTAGCTTATCGCTTTCAATATTTCCATCACGCAGACGTACGATTCGCTTTGCGTATTCAGCAATATCTTCTTCATGAGTAACTAATACAACTGTATTGCCTGAAGCTTGTATCTGGCCAAATATTTCCATTACTTCCATTGAAGTTTTTGAATCAAGATTTCCGGTTGGCTCATCTGCAAGCAACAATGAAGGATTGTTTACCAGTGCACGCGCAATTGCCACGCGTTGTATTTGTCCCCCACTCATTTCGTTGGGTTTATGATGACTTCTGTCTGCCAGTGCAACTTTCTTTAAAGCTTCCATAGCGCGTTCAGTTCTCTCTTTTCTGCTTATGCCTGCGTAAATCAAAGGCAAGGCAACATTTTCTGCAGCCGTTAAACGCGGTAATAAATTGAACTGCTGAAATACAAATCCAATTTCAGTGTTACGTACTTCGGCAAGATCATCGTCAGCCATTTTACTTACATCTTTTCCATTTAAAATATAATTGCCGGATGTAGGCGTATCAAGGCAACCCAAAATATTCATTAAGGTACTCTTTCCGCTTCCGCTTGGTCCCATTAGCGCTACATATTCATTTTTATTTATGGAAAGCGAGACTCCTTTAAGTACTTCAATGGAATTTGAACCCATGAAATAAGATTTACGTAATTGCTGCAGTTCTATCAGTGGTTGCATAATATTATTACAAAATTGAAGGATTAATTTTGTTCAGTTTGTTTTTTAATTACTTTGGGCGTGATAAAAAAATCCCCGTTTGTAAAAGGGGCATTTAATAATGCCTGCTGTTTGGTTATGGTTTGTTTTACTTCATCATTGCGCAGTACGTTTACAGCATCTGTAATATGTAACAAAGGATCTACATTTGCAGTATCTACTTCTTTTAATTTTTCAACAAAACCAATCATACTTTCAAGATCAGCTTTAAGTTCTTTTTTTTCTTCAGTGGAAAATTCCAGCCTTGCAAGGTGAGCCAGGCGGTCGATCATTTCAGACGTTATCTCCATCCGGCAAAAGTAAAGTTTGTATATGAGCTTAGTAGTAAAAAGTTAGAAACGGTAAAAAAAGCATTTGAAAATATCTTTGAAAATTCAATTACTTAATTTGCATCAAACAGGAATCTATATATGCTGAGAGAAGCGATACGCATATTTGTAGTAGATGACGATAAAATTTATGGCGCAAAGCTTGCCCATTACCTGTCTCTTAACCCTGATTACCAGGTAAGGAAATTTTATTCTGCCGCTGAACTTATCCCGAATTTACACGAGAACCCTGATATTATTACGCTTGATTATTCGATGCCTGATATGAACGGGGAGCATTTATTAGCACAGGTAAAAGAATTAAGCCCCGAAACACATGTTATTATTATTTCTGGACAGGAAGACATAAAGGTGGCTATTGATCTCTTTAAAAAAGGGTTGCACGATTATATTGTAAAGGATGGCGATACAGAACAGCGTCTTTGGATGGCCATTCAAAACCTGAAAGAAAATCTTTTGCTTAAACAAAAAGTAGAAGAACTTAAACAGGAGGTAGAACTTAAATATAATTTTCAAAATATTATTGTTGGCAACAGCAATGCTATAAAAAAAGTTTTCAGGCTGATGGAAAAAGCTGCCGAAACTCCGATTACTGTATCAGTAACAGGTGAAACAGGTACCGGTAAAGAACTGGTTGCAAAAGCCATTCATTTTAATTCAGACAGAAAGAAATACCCTTTTGTTGCAGTTAATGTGGCAGCCATTCCTAAAGAACTTTTGGAAAGCGAATTGTTCGGGCATGAAAAAGGTTCATTCACCGGCGCTACCAACAGGCGTATCGGCAAGTTTGAAGAAGCCGATAAAGGCACATTATTTCTTGATGAAATTGGAGAGATGGATATAAGCCTGCAGGCTAAATTATTAAGAGCATTGCAGGAAAAAGAAGTAACACGCATCGGCAGTAACGAGATCATAAAATTTAACGTGCGTATTATTATAGCAACCAACCGCAACTTAAAAGAAGAAATTGCAAAAGGCAATTTCAGGGAAGATCTTTATTACAGGTTGCTGGGCTTACCTGTTGCACTACCACCTTTAAGAGAAAGGGAAAATGATATACTGATCATTGCAAAATATTTTATTGACCTGTTTTGTAAAGAAAATAATCTTGGTAAAAAACATTTATCATTTGCGGCAAAACAAAAGCTGATCGCTTATACTTTTCCCGGAAATATACGCGAACTGAAATCAATTATAGACCTTGCATGTGTTATGTCCAATGGAGAAGAAATTAATGAAGAAGATTTGCAGATAAATACTCACGCCATGGGTGGCAAATCTAAAAATGATAATTACACTTTAAAAGAATATACAGCAAAAATAATACAGCAATACCTTGATGAATATGATTATGATATATTAACGGTTGCTGAAAAGCTTAACATAGGTAAATCGACTATTTACAGAATGATAAATAATGATGAACTGAAAATACAAAAAAAGAAGATAAGTGACTAAACAGAATAAGTTATATGACCTTAATGCTCTGTCACGCAATCATGAAGCAGATGTTCAATTTATACATCACATGGTTTCATTGTTTTTAACAACTATTCCCGAAACAAAAGATCTGCTTGTTGAAGCAGCCGAATCAGAAAACTGGAGCCAGGTACATTTCTATGCGCATAAATTAAAAGCCAGCATTGATGTCTTCAATCTGAATCCTTTGAAACAAGTAATAAGAAGCATTGAATCAAAGTCTAAAAAGATAGCAACCTTAGATAAGAAACAACTTAAACAAGATGTACAATTTATTGCAGATAACCTTGAAAAATGCATAACTGAAATGAAGGCTGAATTTGAACAGCAATAATATCAAGCCATTGTTTTTTCAGCTTTGCGCAGCTCGCGCCGTATACCTTCAAAAATATCTCTTTGCCTTATATAATTGTCTTTTGATGCTATTGCTTTCAACATGGCATAATGCATTACATTTAAAATTGATGCGCCTGAAATTTCATACTTGTTTGCAAGATCAGTAAGACTTAATGCAGGCTCTGTTTGAATTACAGAAGGCATTGTTTTTTCCCACAACAAAAGCCGCTCTTTATTATCAGGCATAGGAAAATAAACAGTTGTGTGAAAGCGGCGAATAAATGCACTGTCAATATTATTTTTAAAATTGCTTGCAAGAATTAATAAGCCCGGGTAATCTTCAATGCGCTGCAATAAATAACTCACTTCCTGGTTGGCATAACGATCGTGTGAATTCTGAACACTTGTACGTTTACCGAACAAAGCATCTGCTTCATCAAAAAATAATATCCAGTTTTTATGTTCCGCTTTGGCAAAGACTTTTTCAAGATTCTTTTCCGTTTCACCAATATATTTTGATACAACCTGTGAAAGATCGATCCGGTAAACATCTTTCTTCAATTCATTGCCTAACAAAGTTGCAGTGAGTGTTTTACCTGTTCCTGACGGACCGAAAAATAAAACACGATAACCCGGTTTTATTTTTCTTTTCATCTTTTCATCTTCCAGCAGTTTATCATTGTATTGCATCCAGATAGTGATGTCGTTGATCTGGTTTACAGTTGATTCATTTAATACGGCATCATCCCAATGCATTTTGGTAGTGATTTTTTTAGCAGGGAAATCGTTACCGAATTTTATTTCAGTTTCTTTATTGGTAAGAATCGGTAGTAAATAATCTTCAGTCAGAATTATTTTCCCGCTCATTAACGGTTCACCATCTTTTACATTTTCTAATTCTAAAATGCCTTCTTTTATCAATACACTTTCACCAAGAAGATATTGCTGAACATCCAGCCTGCCTTTAACATCATTGCCTGCTAAAATAAACTGTACGGTTTCACCTGTTGGCAACATGCTGCGTTGATTCAAACCTTTAACGCCGCCAATTTCTGCAAAGTCGCCGCCGGTAGTTAAATACTGCTGAATGATATTATCAAAAAAAGCGGGTTGAATATGCGGTGCAAAAGCAATAAGAAAAATTATTTTTTCCTGTGTGCTGATGTCATCGCGTGAAAGCAATTTGTAAAATTCAGTCCCATCATTTTCAAGTTGCAGATCTTCCAGATAGAAAGAAGCATCTTCATTCTTACTAAAAAAAACATCAAGCCGCCGGTGAAATACTTCATCAAGGTATTGTAACGCGATAATAATATTTGAATAATAATGTTTCAATTGTTTTAGTTAAGATAGTTAAAGAAAAATGTCAAACAAATAATCGTAATTACATTAAGGAAAAAATGTTTTTATTTCATCAGTTGAAGGCTGTTTTTTGTTCTTTGTTACAAAAGCTAACCATTTTGTTACAATGCCTGAAGCTTCATCCGCTCTTACTGACCTGCTCTTCGCTGTTTCAAATCCTGTTATAACAGAAAGCATTGTTGCAGCGTTATCATCGTCAGGTAATTTCTTTTTTTGTATTGCATATTCTACCCACAAATAATAAATTGCACGTGCTGCTGTTACGCTATTGTTACTGCCTGCAATTGCCTTTTGTTTTTCCCATATTTTAATAAGTGATTTAACCTGGTCATCAGATGGAGCTGTACCTTTTTGCTGAAAAAATAAAAACCAGAAATACGTTTGATACTGATTATTTAACAACCATTCAGGATCATCCATGAACAACATAAATGCTTCAGGAAAATATTCTGATTCGGGTGAATGTGATGGATGCGAAGTATCTTTCGCATAGCTTGTTACAGGCACAAGGCCCAGCCCTTTATAGAATTTATTAAACACATCCTGGTAAGTTTGATCAGTCGTTTTACTGCCTGCTCTCGGGCCACCCTCTGTATGGCCAATTTCATGCGTTAATACTTCAATATTTCCGGCATTAATTCCTTCACTTCCGCCAAAGAAAATATTATCGTGACCAAATGCTCCATCGTATATGGTAATTGTTCTCTGAACATCGGAAATAACTTTTGTGGAAAGCGTGTACGTATATGGCTGTTGTGTTAACCCGCTTACCCAGCCAAAGGCAGCGCTTAAATTTTTGTCCTGACGTATAAAGTAAACACCCGCCAGTTTAGCTAACAAAACTTTGCCAAATCTCTCAAGAACAAGCTCAAGCAGCTTCAATTCATCAGCAGCATAATCTTTCACGCCAACACGCTCTGCAGCCGGTATATTATGAATTGATTTTAAACGTGCAGCACCTTTCGTTGCATCAAGAACATTAATGGAATAATTGTTTTTAAACCAATCAGGTGTTCCGGATTTTGTTTCAATCAGTTTATTGATGTTAGTGGTAATATCTGCAACCGTAGCAGCTTTTATATCTGCTTCTTTAACGCCTTTGTAAATACTTAATATCCATTTTATAAGTTTAGCAGGTGTTTCTGCATTATTGGCGTCAAAGGCATTTTCAGCGTAACCGGGCACTCTTGTAATAAGTGCTTTGGAAGGATCGCCTACAACAGCATCTCCTTTCTTGCCAATTCTTTTTACAGAAATGTTTACAACATTATTTGCATCTGCTTTGTGTACAATAAAAGTATAATAGTAAAATTCTGTTTTTGTAGCATCAGTTGGGTTTGAAGTTACAGGTATGACCTGATCCACTTCTGTATCGCGAAAGCTTTTTTGTTTTACACCGGCCTTGTCAAATTCATTGGTGAATATATCATGAGCAACCGCTTTCACTATAACCCTTTCATTGGTATCAGTTATCTTATCAAGCCCGTCAATAGTTCCAAGCTTGTCTGCTGCATTTGGATGTTCGTGGTCATATTTTTCAATTAAAGAATCGATATAATCTTTCTTATCAATCCCGGCAGGCACCTTATTATTTTTCTCCTGTGAATAATGCAAGGTTATAAAATTAACACCTGTATCGCGGTTCATACCCATGCTTATCATTAACACAATGTTCTCTGCCTTGCCACCATTTACTTCGCCTGCTGATATTATTTCCTGTACATTCAGATCATCTTTTTGTTTTGATTTTTTATACTCCTCAAATCTCCATTGCGCATATTTGCCTATTGACTCTTTTACTTCAGGATGTACCTTAAAGTATGCGGTTAAATCTTTTGCCGGAAAATTAAAACTTGTCGCTCTGTCAAGAGTCTTATTTATTTCACCAGGCACTTTTTTTATACCGGATATTTTTGCATTAACGTTTACAAGCTGTGTAGTTTGAGCAATTGCATCAACAATAACCATTTGCAATACTGGCTTTGTACTTCCTTTAGGAAAAGAATAAGTAAATGTGCAATAAAAAAGATAAGGCTTTCCCGGACTGCCTGCTGTAACACCAACACGGGCAGGTAAAAAAACTGCCTGGTTTGTTGCTGCAGGATTGGCTGCCGAAGGCGTGGCAGCAGGCTGAAGTTCCCAGGCTTTAGCCAAAAAAATATTTACATTATTTGCATCAAGCTGAGAAAATAAATTGGTGTTACTCTGATACTCAAATTTATAAACACTGTCTATTTTTCGATACCAGTAATTATATGCACTTAGCTGAGCACCGGTAGAAATATCTTTGTATTTATCAATCTGAACCGCCGAAGTATAATTCATGCCGCCGGTACTGTGTTCGCTTACAGCTTCTTCGCGTTGAATAAATTTTGTATGAACGCCATCCGCCTGCTGCACCACATGCGTTAACTCATGCGCCATTAATTTTTTCCCTTCATCTGTATTGGGCTGATAATTATTTGCACCAAACACGATGTTGTTACTGTGTGTATATGCTAGTGCATTTATGCTTTTTGCAGATTCATTTGCCTCTTTGTTTGTGTGTAACTGTACACCCGAAAAATCATAATTCATCCTGGGCTCAAAAAAGTTTCGTTCCTCTTTTGTCAGTGTTCTTCCTTTACCACCAAGCGAGTTAATATAATTTTCTGTTGATGAATCCGGGGCAATTGTATTATCATTCATTTCCTTTCGCTGCGTTTGCTTCTCTTCTTCTTCGCAATGCGCGCATTTGCGTTGTAGTATTGTAGCATTATTTGTTTGATTGTTATTTGGAGGTGAAGGCAATATATCGAACGAAAGTTTAGTTTGTATTTCTGAAATAACTCCTTCTGATTTTTCTTTGTCATCCTTTTTTAATGGATCTTCTTTTGGAGAGATGATATTTTTTGGATGAGCAATTGTATGAGGGAAAAAATGTTTACCAGGAACAACCTGGGCAGGTGTTGCAGGCATGCGCATTACTTTATCCGCCATCGCGTCAGCCTGCTGTTCATACATATCATTTGGCTGGTTAACAGCAAGCTTTGGCTGAAAGAAAAGCGGATTCTTCTTAGCGCTTTGCAATGGTTTTTCTTTGTTTGTTAGCTGACTAAACATCTGCTTTATTCACTACTGAACATGTATCGAATTAAAAATACTTTTTGAAACACATTGTAATTCTACCGACTCATACATTACTGTATATTCTTTATTTCTTTTGCGAGGTAACTATTTACCATATTCATAAAGTCGCTATACAAGCCGTTAAGTTGCGTGCCTGTCATACTTTGTGCCCCCTGCCTGTTCACTTTAGATATCTGTTGTGTTAAATAATCATAGAACAGATCCATTTGCCGGGCATTGATGGCGTCACTTATCCTGTACATGTATTTATACATTTCATATTCCTTCATTGCTTTTACAAGGTTGCCGTTACTGTCATGCATGATGTGTTCCATCATTTCAAGATTGCTCATCACCTTTTGAATTTTAAGCGCGGGGCTATTGCTGATGGCGCCTGTCTTCATCAATGCACCCGGGCCTATATATGCCTCGCTTGAATAGAAATTAATTTCCATTTGCTTAGTCGTTACATCCATCGTTTTTTTAGCATAATCAGGATCATCGGGCGACATCTGGCTTAGTTGTTTTTGCAGGGTATCCACTTCTGCATGCAAGGCATCCCTTTTTTTCATCATTGCGCCTGCATCCATTTCCGACAAACCTTTTATCGCTGTTGCATCATTTGGCGCAACAAGATCAATAAGCTTATTTACCCTTTCTGTTGCCTCGTTCGTTTCCTTTGCACTCTGCAACATTTTTGCAAGTGTGTATTGCAATGTTTTTTGAGTGATCTGCCCTTCAAAATTCTTTGTTGCTTCAGGACTCATCTTCGCCGTTTGATAACGTAATAACCTGTCGCCTTCCGTATAGAAATTAAGCCGCAAAAGCTTACTCCAGTTGTCACCAAACTCCCCTTTCATTTCAGCTTCTGCCTTTATAAGATTAGCGCCGGCTTCGGTGCCTTTAAGGTTAAGATCAACATCGCTTTCAGGTTTGGTGCTTGCATCCGGTAATGTATCAGCAGTATATGATTTTTTTCAAACGCCGTATAATGTTATTGCGGAAAGTGTCTAATATTTTAAGTGTGGTAGCATTTGTTTTTGGATCCTGCTGCAGCTTTGTTATCAATTCTTTCCAGCTTCCTGAAAGTTCAAGCAGGCGGCCAATATGCTGCTTGCTGCCCTGGTTAATTTTACCACGCCATTGATTTAAATATGACTGCGCGTCTGCAGATATCAGCGGTTGTTTCGGATACCATAAAGCAGCTTCTTCCATTTCTGCTTTAATGGTCGGGATCATGTCGGGATGCTCGTATAAACTGTCTCTTAATTCCTCGAATCTTCCAAGATGGAATTTGTCGATCTTTTGCTGATCGCCTTTACTTGATTTTAATTGTATGGTTAAGCGGTC
>JABDFS010000066.1 GCA_013286425.1 Bacteroidota bacterium | reverse complement strand
ACAGCAATAGCAAAATAACTACCGCAATAAAATAAAGAACGATGCCACGCATCAACAATTTCTTTTTTTCGCTGAGGTCAATTACATGGCCTGCATATAAAGCGAGCGATACAGCGGGAATAACTTCACTCAGGCCAATTAACCCAATTGCAAACGGAGCATTGGTTAAATTATATATCCACCAACCTAATAAAGTAGTTAGCATGCGTAATGCCATTACAAAAGCGAACCTGCCTGTAACGAGAAAACGGAATTCAGGAATACGCATCGAAATAAAAGGAGAAATATCTGATTGTGTGTTTTGCGAATCGGTATTTGCCATGAATGCGGCGAAAATACGAATGGAAATTTTATTGTGCTGCCAACTGCTCAAAGTACAAGTGAGTGACACAACAGGCGATGCCACAAGCACTACAGCCGGCTACAAAAAAAGCCCGAACAAATGTTCAGGCTCTTTTCTAAATAAAATTCAAGGGGTGATCCACGTTTCAATAAAATGTCAATCGCGTTGCACACAATTATTTTAAACGTGTAAATACCAGTGCATCTCTTCCGTTCATGCCATGTTCAGGATCGTTTAAATTGATAAGTGCATTTGTAATTTTCAGAACATTCCAGCTCTTGTTTATTTGATGCAATGCAGCAGTTCCATCAATATCCAGCTTCAATTCTTTACCATTATCTTTTGATTCCCATTTACCCGTATACGTAGCCTTATCCACTTTTGCGGTAAGTGTACCGTCTGCTTTAAAATTAAAAACATAACCGGTAAATTCAGCAGTGCTTGTATCTGCATCATTTACAAATAATGCTACCTGATAGTTACCGGGAGCAGGTGTAGTACGTGCGGCTAAAGCTTCATTGGTTTGAAATGAATTTACCTGTGAAGCAGCAGGTGGTTCAATGCTTTGTTTTGTGCAGGAAGAAATAATAATTGAAGTACCTGCAAGCATGACCAGCAAAGTGCTTTTTCCTGATGTGAATGAAGTTGCTAAAATCTTTTTCATAAAAATTTTTTGATTTGATTCTTTTAAGATGAAGTGTTTTTATACTGAATTATCCAGCAGTGATAATTAGTATCAGCAGGCACAAAAAATATAACCGTGATGAAGAAAATAAAAATGTTTGCCACATGGTTACATTTAAATCACCAGTTTATACTAAAGGAAGATTAAAGTTTGAATCACTTTTTCAGCTGCTGCTATTTAAGTAACGACAAATTTTTGTCAGTAAAAAAAAATCATGTTTTCAGGTATGAAACATTACAACATTAAATATGCGTTTGTGTGCTTTCGTTTAATTTATATTTGTCGCGCAACCTTGCTGACCAAAAAACAGTTTTCATCAATAAAAAAAAGGACATGAAATTTAACAGACTTGCCGGCATTGTGCTGACTCTTATTTGTGTGGCTATTGCCTGTAGTAAAGAAAACAATTCTACCCGTTTACAGGCGGCCGTTAGTTCGGATTCGCACGGCGGAGGTGGCGGCCCTGTGAACTGCGATCTGTTTGCTTACCCGGATACGATCTTCTATCCGCAAACTTCTTCTTCTGATTATATAGTTATGCCGGTAAATGTGCAGAATGGTAAGTAGGGGTCTTTTCCCGATGTAATGAAAATCGACAGGAACTCAGGTGCTATCAACATCACGAAAAGTGAAACCGGTTTAAAATATATTGTTTGGTTTATACCCAATGGCTCAAAAGATACATGTAAAAAAGTTTATTACTATTTCCGGCATCAATTACAGCGACAGCATATTTACTTTAGTTAATAAATCGTCTGTATCTATACCAATTTACAATGCCAGCACACAAGCACAGATCGCATGTAACGGCACTTGCAATTTTGGACAGAACTTAATATCACAAGGCATTGCAATAGATCAGTCAACAGGCATAATAGATTTAAGGCAGACTTTACTAAACGGCGCTTTGGGTAAAAATCCAAAGAATGGTACTTTCAAAGATTTTGCAATGCAATATAAAATTGGAGATAAAAGTAACGATGCTTTAAATTCGATCAGCTTCAGGCTGTATTATTATAAATTAAAATCGCAAATCCCTGATAGTTTAGTCAATATTTTAAATGCAAAGAGCAGCCAGGTTTTGTTAGATGATGATACCGATGCAGATGATGATGGCCTGCTAGCGGGCATGCACGTAACTTCTTTAACTACTATTACTAATAAACAACATGATGTGGGCGAAACAAAATGCAGGCCTCCCTATATTATAGTTACACAGAAATAGTTCATACACTTTAAATTATAACGGACATATTCTTTTATTTTAGTGCTTTCACGCATTAAATGAAGAGAAGTGTAGCATTGATTTTCGCCATTGTGTTATTGCTGTTTTTTCCGCAATTGCCCGGTCAGCAAAATGTAAAAACACAATCTTTTCAGCAGTTATATAAGGCAGAAGAACTTTTTTATGGAAGTGCAACAGACAGCACAGATTCTATTGCGTTAGGATATTATACAGATATAGCAACTCAACTTAAGCCAGATAGCGTAAATGCAGTATTGCTGTATAATTGTTATGAACGCGCCGGCATTCTTAAACAAGGCCTTGGTTATACCTCACCACAAATATTACAGGATTATTATACAGCTTTACAACTTAAAAAAGAATTTCATTTAAGCGATTCCATTTTGTTTCGCCTGTTGCTTTCCGCAGGCAATGTGCATTATATAAATGGCTTGTTCGATTCATCTGTTTATTATTTTTCATGGGCTGAAAAAATTATCAATCGTTATCCCTCTGCGGGGCTTGCAGGCGATTTGTATAATTCGCTCGGTGCTTTATATAGTGAAGCAGGTGATTACGTTCAAAGCGGAAATTATTTTAATAAAGCGCTTGAACTTACCTTAAAAAACAGGCCTGATCTGAAAGATGCAATTTTTGCAATGACAGCAAATATTGCATCTGCAATAAGATTATCCGGTTATCCCGATTCATCGCTGGCTGTGTATAAAAAATTGTTAAGCCAGAAGCCTTCATCTATACCGATCGCAAATAATATAGCAGGCATATTTCTTATAAAAACTCAACCTGATAGTGCGCTGCATTACCTGCAGTTACCTGTTAAAACTGAAGGCAACGATGGTATCCTTGTTAATAATACTTCGGCGCAGGCATATATGATGAAAAATGATACAGCAAAAGCTGCATATTATCTAAATATTGCTGCAGCATTTAAACAACAAACCTCGTCTCAATTAAAGAATAATTATTATGCTGCAACATGTAAATATTTTGGTGACCTGATGATGATGGAAATGAAACCTGAAGCTGCCTTATCTTATTATCAAAAAGCAGCAATACAATATGATTATAAGTTCAACAATGATAACGTTTATAATAACCCGGGCAACTTCGCGGGGGATTTTGCCGACTATAATTTATTTGATGTATTGATTGCAAAAGCCAACAGTTTTACAACGTTATATAATCAGCAGAAAAAGGGAAATTATTTTAAAGCCGCTATAACAACCTATGATTCCGCATTCGCTTTATCAGATTATATAAAAAAATCTATTGACAACGATGAAGCAAGGCTTTTTATAGCTGATAAAGTTTTCAGCGCTTATGAAAAAGCAGTTGATTTTTTAATTTCCAACAATACAAATAATGATAAAAATGAAATAACACATGCATTGAATTGGGCAAGCAAAAGCCGTTCTGCTTCGCTTGCTATTAGCCTGAAAGAAAACAGCATAAAAAAATATGCAGGCTTACCGGATTCTTTATTGGAAAAAGAAAGGAACTTAAAAATTACTGTATCAAGATTAAAATTTCAGTTGCAACAATCTAATGACAGCAATGAACAAAAAAATATTGTATCTGAAATCAATACCGAAGCTTTAAAACTCCAGTCATTAAACAATGACTTTAAAAATTATCCTGCTTATTATAAACAAAAATTCGCTGCAGATAATATTGATGCAACATCAATCCAGAAAAATGTATTGAATGCACAAACAGCAGCAATATGTTATTTCAAAGGCGCAAAAGATTTGCATGTATTCATCGTTAAACATGACTCAATTGATGAAACGGAGATCAATTATGATTCAGTACTTGCCAAAAACATCAACGAGTTTACAGATAATTTATCAGGCAACTATATTGGTGCAAAGTATAACAATGCTCCTGCAAAATATTTATATGAGCATCTCTTTCAGCCTTTAGTAAGTAAGCTCAACGGAGTTAATTCACTCATAATTATCCCTGATGAAAACCTTGTAAATATTCCATTTGAAGCATTTGAAAAAAATAACGGCAATTATCTCTTGCAGGATTATGCCATCACATATCAATATGCTTTACCATTTTTACAAAAAGATAAAGCTGCTTTTACAACAAAGCGTGCTGTTGCTTTTGCACCCTATGCAAGCGCCAATAACAATAACGAGTTTAGTGTGCTTTCATCTTCTGCAAACGAAATATCTGTATTTCCCAAACAATCAGAGTTTTTAAATAGTGAAGCAACAAAAAACAAATTCTTATTATCAGCAAATGACGCATCGGTTATTCATTTAGCAACGCATGCCGTAGTAAATTTTAATGAACCTTATAATTCGTATATCGCTTTTTACAAGACCAATCAAAAAGACAGTAATTATAAATTGTATGCGTATGAATTATATAATTTTCAATTACCGCAAACACAACTTGTTTTTTTGAGTGCGTGCGAAACAGGCAGTGGAAAAATATCAAGAAGCGAAGGGGCTTTAAGTTTATCAAGGGCTTTTGCATTTGCAGGTTGCCCTAATATTGTTACGTCATTGTGGAAGGCAGAAGATAAATCCACCGCATATATCAGTGAAAAATTTTATAACTATCTCAATAAAGGTTATACCTATACCGAAGCTTTACAAAGAGCCAAAAAAGATTTTTTACAAGACGCAACAATGAGCCAGTTTCATACCCCAAACTATTGGGCACATTTAATTTTTATCGGTGATATGCAGGAAGAAAAATCAAACACGATCACATGGATTATAATTTCAACAATACTATTTCTGTTGCTGGTTATTGGATATATGAGGTATTTGAAGAGAAATAAATAAACCCTTTAAGATCTTATTTCTTCAGCTTTAATATTTTGAGTTTATAATCACTTATTTCTTTTGCATTATTATAATACAAATTTTGTTTGTCGGAAGTTATTTTCTTCAACAAGTTTTCTGCATCTTGTATGCTACCGGCTTTTATATAAGCCAATGCGAGGTAGTAATCTGTTTCATCAACAAAATATTTTTGAGCGTTTGCATCATTCAATCTCTTCACTTCCAAAAAAGATTGAATGGCTTTATCTGTATTGTTAAGCTGCAAATAAGATTGCGCAGCAATAAAATAATCTTCCTGGTTCTTCTGTGGCTTTTCTTCAAAAGCGTTTATAACTGCAGTATAGTTTGCAGTTGAATATAAACTATCAATACTGTTCGTATTATTAATTCCTCTGTTTACAGGTAACTGATAATTTATAAAATTATTATTATATACAGATTGGTTTGTTGTTGTACTATATTCGAAAACTCCATAACCTGCAATCACAGCAATAAATATTGCAGCAACGCGCATAAAAGTTTTAAACACAGAAGGCCTTACAATTTTTGTTGTGCTGGTTTCATCACCACTTTTTGAATTAATATATGCCTCATGCACATTCTGCACGCGCTGCTTTAAATTTTGATGCCTGATCGATTGTTTTGCCGCAAGTAAATACTGATAATGTTCATTCACTTCAGCATCATCATGCATCAGTTTTTCTACTGCTGCTTTTTCATCCGGCAATAGTTCATTGTCCATGTATCGGACAAGCATTTCAGTCATATCATCTGTAGAATTATCAGGCATGTTTTAATGCGTTTTTAAATTGCGTACGTATGGTTTCATTATCACCTATCATATTTTCAAGTTGCTTCATGCATTTATATTTTTTGTTGCGCAACACCTGTTCATTCTGGTAACCCGGCATCATTTTAATTATATCATTCATCGATAGGTCTTCATAATATACAAGCGTCAACAGTTGCTTGCATTTATCACCCAGTTTTTCAAACAATTGCCTGATGGTTGAAAAATGTTCTCTTCTGATAAGGTGATGTACTACCTCCTGCTCTGTCGTGTCTTTCGACTTTTCAAAAATTTTATTCCTGTTATCTGCACTGCTTCTTTTTCTCAATTCTGTCAGCCACAAATTGCGCGTAATTGAAAACAAAAAAGATTTGATACTTGATTCACTCCTGAACTTATTCGCTTCAACAATTTCTATAAAAGCTATGATCGTTTCCTGAATAATATCTGCAGCGTCATCTTTGCTTCCGTTATTGTTGATGATATAATTTTCAAGCAGAGAATAATACTCTTTGTATATAAACTCTATTGCACCATTCATTTTTGCAGGCTGCCTCAGTTCTTCAACAAGCGCTGCATCAGAATAACTCCGCTCAACATGCATTCTCTTCATTAATTAGTATTACCTGGTTATTGATTTGTAATCCGGATTCAAAAAATTACTATGCGAATTATTAGCTTTATTATTTTATCAACTGCAGCATTTCAATTGAGCACGGTGCAGCCTGTTCCGTACCCGATGCGGGATCACTCCCTTGTACTGAATATTTTCATGGCAGCTTCAACTCAAACTATAAGATCACTAACTAATTCTAACACTTTTTGAATTCCTCAAACTTAATATTTATAAACAATGTAAGAAAATGAATAAGTCACATTAATTCTTTCATCATAACTTCTGCAACAATGTTGCCATTCCCGCTATTATTGGTCCGTTTGAGTAGCCACTTTCCCTGCATAAAAATTATTTTTTAAAAAAATTTTGAAGAAAGCGGTTACATCCTTTTTCCCTGCTGCAACCAATTAAACGGGAACGATGCCGAACACCCTTAGAAAAAAGTAGGCTCTTTATAAAAAACAAATTCTAAGATCATGCTTACGTTAGAAAAAATCATGTCAGAATTAAAGATCAATTCTGTAAACGAAGTCGTTGGTGGAAAACATGGCACCAAAACAAAAACCCAGACAAAAGCTAAAACAAAAACAAAGACAAAAAAACATAAGTCAAATGTTGGTTATTATTAACAGGCTTTAATTTTTTGATAGCACTTGAGCGATCAGGTGCTATTTTTTTTACAACACTATGCGATACAAAATTTCAGATACGATTCATTTTTTAAACATTCCCGCTTCATTGCAGAATGCAGCTGTAGCAGATCGAATTTTATTAAAAGATGATCTGCAGGACAGGCAATTTTTTGTTAACCCAACAACCAGATTATTCATTGAAAAATTTAAGTCGCCAAAATCTTTCGCCGAAATAAACAAAGAGATCTCAATTGAAACCAACACAGGCGAACAGGAGTTAAAAAAGATTATCACACCATTTTTCAGGTATATAAAAAACAGGAAGTTTATAGTGCATGAAAATTGTAAACCAATCAAAACGAAATCGGCGCCATTATTACAGAAAGATGCGCTTCTCGATGAATACAAAATAGAATCTTTTTTGGGCGACAATGATGATGTAGAAATTTATAAAGCAATTGATCTTCGAAACAAAAAATGTCGCTGTAATTAAGTTATTAAAGAGTGTAGAAAAAAGAAAAGTAAAAGACTTTGAAAGAGAATTTAGTTTTTTAAAGGCACTGCAGAACAGTTCAATCTCTCCGGCTGCATATAGTTTTAGGATAAAAGAAAATTATGTGTACTTCAGCCAGGAGTTTGTTGAAGGCTTGAGTTTACCACAATTTACCAGGCGCAAGAAAAGATCACCCAAAAAATTAGTATTAAGTATTGCCGGTAAAATTGCAGAAGCTTTTAAAGAGATCCATCTCAGGAATATTGTGCATGGAGATATTCATCCAAGTAACATTATTGTAACATCAGGAAATACTATTAAAATAATTGACTTTGGTTTAGCGCTGAACACTGAATTAGATAAAGATGAATTGGTAAATTTTGGTGGCGCTTACTTTTTTATGCCACCGGAAAGAATAAGGAAAACAACCTTTAATAAGTTTACGCATAAACCTGATTTTTATTCTGATGTTTTTCAAATCGGCATTGTGTTGTTTATGCTGTTATACAATGAATATCCATTCAACGGAATAACCTGGGAAGAGCTTGCTTCAGAAGTAAAAGAAAAACAAATTGCATTTCCGGAAGTATCTCATTTTAATTTTTTAATACCAAAATGGCTTAAAGATGTGATTGAAAAATGTGTTGCAAAAAAAGCAAAGCAACGCTTTTCAACTGCTGCAGAATTATATCATGCATTTCAAAAAAGTCTTAAGTGATGAATGCCGTTAAATCAGACCAACAATTAAAGTATAATGATTGCGGCATAAGCGTCATCAAGTCAATATTTAATTATTATAAAATAAATATTGACAGGGATTATATTGTTAGCCAGGTTTCACTGGATTCAAACGGTGCATGGTTGCAGGATATAAAAACTTTTTTTGAACAACACAATTTTTCAGCAGAATATAATTTACTCGATTTAAACTCATTAAAGTTTAACCCGGATAAAATAAAAGAATTTCTTCCCTGTATTTTACCTATAAAAAATTCACGGGGCTTACATTATGTAGTGATCTATGGAATGGAAGGAAAAAAAGTTTCTAGTGCTTGATCCTGCTGAAGCAAATAAAGGTAAATGGTCTGTTGCAGAGTTTATGCAACGCGCTTACACAACAGCTGCATACTATGATAAAATAAGCAGCACACAAGTGTTGCAGCAATTAATAAAAGACGAGCTAAGCGTTTACAATTTTAAACCAAATGGCATTATGCAACAGGATGAAACGATTGTTGCAAACAAGCTCACTTACTTTTCCTATCTCAAAGAAAATTATGGTTTCTCTTCAACAGAAAACGAAGCAAAGTTTTTTGAAAGATCTGCTATATAATCTGCAATTAAATGCTGTTCCGGCTGAGTTTAAAACCATACAATCAGGCGAAGAAAAATTAACGATAAAAACACCTGTTGTTTTAACAGTAAAAAAAATTGCTTCCAAATCTTATGAAGGTTCAAAAACCGGAAATGAAACTAAGAAAAGAAGCTCTTATGTGCAGTTGTTTCATGAAATGCATCAGTATAAAAAAATATGGTACATCTATATTTTCGCAGCTTTATTTGCAGCACTAATTACACAATTGCTTGTTTTCAGTAACCAAATTTTGATCGATGATATTTTACCTGGTTACGATGCAAATCTTATAATATTATTCGCCGTTGGTTTAGGTGTTTTTAAATTATTTGATCTTTTGTTGAGAGTGTATAAAAATTTTATTTCAATTCAACTCTCCAACATCTTCGACAATCATTTTCTAACAACATTTATAAAAAGGCTAAACAGTTTTCCTATAAGATATATTCATGCATTTAATCGTGGTGATCTTACTGAACGCATGAAAGACAGCTTAACTCTAAAAACATTTTTTACAAGATTTTTTACCACTGTTCTTACTGATAGCATAATCTCGGTTTATTCATTGATCATTCTTTTTATTATTAGCTGGAAGATCAGCCTGATCATTCTTGCTATTATGGTAATTTTTGTTGTTTGGTTTAAAATAATTACACCGCAAATAAGGGAAAATGAGAAACGCAGGTTTATGCAGAAGTCGGGTTTGTTTTCGAATGTATTAGAAAATATTGATGGATTACAAGTAATAAAATCATTCAGCCTTGAATATCTTTTTCAGCAACGTATTCAACCTTCAATTGAAGGCATGATGAAAGTGCAAAAGAAAGTGCGTTATATAAATTTATTGAACTCGTCAGTTATAGATTTCATCATCATTGTTGCAGGCATTTTAATTCTCGTTTTCCTGTCGCTCGATTCAATAAGCAATCATTCTGTTTCAGTTGGGCAAATCATAACATTCATTACTTTATCAGGAAGAATCTTCGGGTCACTTGTAAATATTATGGATGAAAATCTCGATCTGCAGGAGAATGAAATCATTTTAAAACGATACCTGGATTTTGATGCAAAAAAATCTTCAAAAGATGTGCAATTACAATCAGCAGAGCCAAAGAATAAAATAAAAGATTTCGATTTAATCACTATCAAATTTGAAAACATAGGTTTTGAATATGTGCCACAAAAAGCTGTTGTAAAAGATTTCAATCTATCAATAAAAGCCGGAGAAAAAATAAGGCTTGAAGGAAATAATGGTGCAGGGAAAAGCACATTCTGCAAAATACTCTCTATGCTGTATCTGCCCACAAACGGCAACATTTATATCAATAATGAAAAAGCTGTGTTGTACAATCAGCCAGCGTTGAGAAAAAAAATCTTGTTGATAAGTAATGATGATATTTTGTTTAATGACTCGCTTGCATTTAATATCAGCTTCAACAAGAATAATGATACAAGAAAAATTTTAGAGCTCTCAAAACAGATCGGCTTTCATGAATTTATCTCTGACAATTCAGAGGGCTTTGATTTTGTAATTACAGAGCAAGGAAGAAATCTTTCAACAGGACAGCGCAAAAAAATATTGCTGCTTCGTGCATTTTTATCGAATGCAGAATTAATAATCATTGATGAAGTTTTATCCGGAATTGATAAGGAATCAAAAGAAAAAATTGAAGCATTTATCAACAGCGAGCATAAGCGGGCTTTTATTATTATATCGCATGAACCTGTTAAAAATATCCTATTTGATAAAACCATACAATTAATTAATGGCAGCGTTGGCGAAACGCCAACGCTGCACAAAACAGAATATTATGAGTGCTGAAAATAATTTTTTATATAGTGAAGATTACTCAGCCAAAACACAAAAATTTATTATGTGGTTTTTCAGAATATTGGCTGCATTTCTTGTATTGAGCTTATTACTATTATTTACGATTCGCATTAATGATACTGTTTCCTTTACTCAAGGTGAAATCATTTCTCAAAGCCCACAGCTTGATTTTAAAGCGCCTTTTGAAGCACAGCTTTCAAAAATTTATGTACAGGAAGGGCAAAGAATAAAATCCGGCGATACATTGATGATAATTTATAACGATGCTAACTCAAGAGAATATACTACACAAAAAGCAGCAAAGGAATACCTGGAACAAAAAATATTTTCGATTGAAGCTTTATTAGCTACTCAAACTAAAAAGAAAAATGAGGTTGGCGTAGAAAATAATTTGAATAATACGAGTCGCAAAGTTGATGATGAAAATATCAAGAACAACATCCAAAGTTTGAATGAGCAATATGTGTTGCTGCAACAAAAATTAAATGATGCTTTGGAACGTAATAAAGCCGATTCAATTCTTTATAAAAAAGATATGCTGAGCAAGATGGAATACAATGCCGGCAAGGATTTGACAAACGATATACAAACATCATTAAACAATGTAAAAGCCGAACTTCAAAAACAAACAACACAACAATCCGCAAGTTCAAACGATTATGCAACAAAACAACACCAGCTTGCATTATCAAATATTCAACTGGAAGAAAACAACCAGGATCTATACCAGGTTAAAATTGATGCAGAGAATGAATTAATAAAGACAAACCAAAACCTTGCATTGCTGGAAAAAGAATTATCAAAACAATATTTGATCGCGACAACAGATGGTGCAGTAAATTTTATTTTCTCTGCAAAACAATCGAGCAATCTTATTAATAAAAACGATTTGTTGCTCAGCATATCTCCTGATAAAAATAATTTTTACGCCAAAGTTGTTTTACCCGAAAACGATATTCAATATGTGAAAACAACTATGTCCGCACACATTGAACTGGATGCTTATTATCATTTAGAATATGGAATTATAAAAGGTGATGTAACCTATATATCTGCAAGAAAAGAGAATGATAAATTTTATGCATTGATCAAACTTGATAATGCAGATCAATTTCAATTGAAATCAGGTTACAATATTTCCGGTGAGATAATTACAGACAGGTTAGTATTGTTTCAATACTTCATTAAAAAGTTATTTAAAGAGTTTGATACAAAAGCTACATGAAGTTCGTAATATTTATCATATTATTTTTTGCAAGTGCATTTGCATTTAGTCAACAAACATATTCACTGCAGGATTGTTTTGCTGTTGCAAGAGAAAATAATATCAGTCTTAAAAAAAGTAAGAATGATATTGACGCCAGCAATATTGATAAAAAAGCAGCAACTTTTAATTTACTTCCATCAATATATGCCAATGCAGAACATATTTTTTCTTCAGGGAAAAATATAGACCCGGTTACCAACAATTTTGTAAGAGATAATTTTAGCGGTGGTGAATTTGATGTAACATTTCAGCTAAATGTTTTTTCGGGTTTTACTGCGTTGAATACAATTAAAAGCAGCCTTTACAAAGTAAAATCCAGCGAATACAATTATCAGAATAATACTCTTGAAACTTTTTCAGCCATAACAATGGCTTATGCAAAAATTATGTTCAGCAAAGAGCAAACAGCCACTATAAGAAGCGATAACTTATTAACGCAAAATGAATTGAATATAGTACAGGAAAAAATTGATGTTGGCAAGCTGAGCAAGAGCGACTATTATACACTTAACACAAGATATATAAGTGAACAGGCTTCGTTGATCGCAGCGCAAAATGATTCTGCGCTGGTAATGAATGATCTGAAATATTTGATAGGCTTCAATTCCAAAACATTATTCAATATAAAAGATGTTGATTCAACGGAGATACAAACCATAGCCGCTAAAAATTTTAAGCTTACTGAAATTTTAGATACGGTTTTAAAAAATCATCCTGCTTTATTGGCAAGTATGTACACAGAAAAATCTGTTGAAATGGATATTAAGACTGCAAGGGGAAATTTACTTCCCGGCATATCATTCGTAGGAAACATTTTTTCAAACTATAATTTAAGCGAGAGAAATTTAAATAACGCTCACATTGCATTCGGCAAACAGCTCAATAACAATTTTGGTAAAACGGCTGGTGTGTTAGTAACAATTCCGCTGTTCGATAAATATCAAAACAACTTTGCAATTGAAAAAGAAAAAATCACTCTTTCAAATACAAAACTTTACACACAGCAAATTGAAAATGACATTGAAAAAAAAATTCACAGCAATTACTTAATGATTTTATAACTGCAAAGCAGCAATATTTATTACAAACAGAATCTTTACAGCAAGGCCGGTTAGCTTATGAAGCTTTCGAAGAACGCCATAAGCTTGGTTATATTTCTTCTCTAGAATTAATACTTGCAAAAGATCAATTGTATACACAACAATTGAAAACTGCACAGGCAAAATACAATTTGTATTTTAAGTACCAGTTATTAAAAATGTTGATTGATCTGGAAGATTTAAAGGATAGTAATTAAAATAATTTAAACAGTAATTAGTTTTAATTTTCAATAACCATTTTGCGTTTGTAATCAATAAGTAGTGATTAAAATATTAGCGCTGTTGAGATGATCGCCTGTTGCACTTAAAGCAATTTTCCCGGCTTTATGTGTTGATTTTACAACCACCAAACATCGCCCCTGCCAGGCTTTGCGTTGAGGCTGCTGACAACTTTCTGTACTTTCAGGATTGGCATTGCCAACGCCAATAATTTTTCCTTCGCCTTTAATTTCAAAATGAATAAGATCATCAGCTTTTGGATTTTTTATACCATTTGCATCAAGCAATTCAACAGTTATATAACTTAAATCTTCACCACCTGCTTTTATAATATTTCTATCTGCAGATAATTTTATTTGCGTTGGTTCACCTGCAGTTTTTAAAACAGATTCATTTACTTTTTTTCCTTTAGTATAACCAACCGTCTTTAATTCTCCGGCAGCATAAGGCACTTTATAAACAGCCATAAATTTCGTTGTGCGATCAGTTTGTTTTTTGCCAAGAGATTTATGATTTAAAAACAACTCCACTTCATCACATGATGAATAAACATTTACTTCAAGCGTTGAATCTTCATATCCTTTCCAGTTCCAATCGGCAACTACATCATCCCAATTCCATATACTCCAATCTTCTTTTTTTGGATTGATTGGAAAAGAAGGTTGTAACGACTTTACAAAAACCGACAACTGGTTTTCTTTCCACAACGCATCGCGATAAAATGATTGTGGCCTTTTCCATCCGCAGATATCAATATCGCCGCAGTAAGCAAGATTCCAGGGATAAAAATTTGTTTCCTGGGGATAACCGCGCCAGCCAATACTTGCTTCACCGATATAATCAAAACCTGTCCAAACAAAATCACCAATAACCCATGGATGGTCAACCACACTCATCCAATAATCAAATTGCGTTAACGGATAAGATTCTGTCGCAAACATGATACGTTGCGGCTTGCGTACGTGGTCACTTTCATATTTATCTCTTGCATAATTATAACCACAAACATCGAGCGCAGAAAAGAATGCATCTTTATTATCATTCACGCTGTTTGCTGCTGCTGTTACAGGTCTTGTGTCATCAATTGAGCGAACATAATCAGCAAGCAATTTCGCTGTATCTGCAACTGTTTTATCATCCATTCCCGGAATTTCATTACCAATGCTCCACATAATAATTGATGGATGATTCCTGTCGCGCAGCAACATACTTTCCATATCACGATGCCACCATTCTTTAAAATATAGATGATAGTCCTGATCGTTCTTTGGTCTTGTCCACATATCACATGCTTCATCAATTACAAACATGCCTAAACTATCGCAGGCATTTAAAAAGGCCACTGCAGGTGGGTTATGTGAGCAACGTATTGCATTAAATCCGCTCGCTTTTAACAATGCAACCCTTCTTATTTCAGCGGCATCATAAGCAGTTGCGCCCAAAGGGCCATTATCGATATGAAAACATGCGCCCTTTAATTTCATCGATACATTGTTTAACATGAACCCATTGTTCACATCAAAAGAAATTTTGCGAATGCCAAATGTTGTTGAAGATTTGTCAATGAGTTTTCCATTCACATATACTTCATTTATTGCTTTGTATAAGTTTGGTTTTTCAATTGACCATAATGCAGGAGATTTTACAACTGCATTATTATTGAATTCATAACTATCATTTGCATTAATGTTTTGCTTAGATGTTGTTTGTGCAACCTGTTTGCCGGCTGCGTTTATAATTCTATTAATTAATGTTGCGGTTGATGTACCGTTGCTTTCATTCTGAACTTTTGTTTTGATATTGATCATTGCAGTTGATGCATCAACATCGGACGTTGTAATAAATGTTCCCCGTTGTGCAATATGAATTGGAGCGACAATCTTCATCCACACATGACGATTAATTCCTGAGCCTGCGTACCAGCGGCTTGTTGCACCTTCGTTCTTTACCTGCACTGCAAGCATGTTTGTTGCATTCCAATTGACATCATTTGTTATATCGTAATAAAAAGATGTATAACCATAAGGGTGATTGCCGAGATGCTTTCCATTCAGCCAAACATCTGCGTTCATATAAACGCCATCAAACTCAATAATTATTCTTTTATCTTTTTGATATACAGGAATAGTAAATTGTTTGCGATACCAGCCCGTGCCGCCGGTTGTAAAACCAATGCCTACACCATTAACAACATCAGGATTAAAGGCAGAATTAGTGCCGGGCAAATCTTCAATGCTCCAGTCATGCGGCAGATCAACAGTACGCCAGGCTTTATCATTAAAATTTACTGTTTCAGCATTGATAATATCGCTGCGATGAAATTTCCATCCATCATCAAACAAAATAGTTTGCTGAGAAAAGCATGAAAAACAAACAATAAAACAAAAAATAAAGGCAAGCAATTTTTTCATGTGTAAAGTATGTTTTGTTGTTATTCTTATTGATGTGTGCAAGCACCCATAAAATTTTTATCTGCAGCTTTTCCATTAAAGTCTTTATCACCAATATTAATATTGGACAAAGCCTGTAAGTCAATTCCAGATTGCGTTACAGCAGATATGCCGACGATTCCATAATTATCAAATGCACTTAACCCATTTACATCAGCAAGCATTGTGTTACCTGCGTTTTTAAATGAAACATTTACATTTAAACCTTTTATCACACCATTCATTTGCTCTTTATTATTAGCCTTGCACCAGTTTGCAAAATTGTTTTCTCCGTTTACATTAAAAACATTTTTCAGACTCCACCAATCATTTGCAAGAAAAATGTCACTGCCATACTTTCCTCTCAATAATTCACCTGCTGCTATAAAAATGTTGTTGAAAAATTTAAAGTTTGAATGGTCGCTTTCGACTGAATAACTTATTGCTGCACCACTGTCGTTATAAATGGTATTGTTATAAAAAAGAAAGTCTTTGAATTGAGTTGAGTCATGCGAGCTGTTCCAGATATATGCGCCTGCATGCGCAGCAGAAACTTTCCCATCATTTTCGCTGATGCAAAAACGAATAGTATTATTATACCAGTTGCCTGCGCCTGCGTATTGAAAAATACCAAATGCGCTTCCATAATTTTCGTACGACAAACAGTATTGAATAACAGAATTTGTTGTGCCGCCATCAAAATCATAACCACCGCCATCTTCACCACCTTTGGAAGTTTTGTTTTTATAGGAGATGCAATGTTGAATAATAACGCTATCAGCTTCATAGCACCAGATACCGACGGGGCCATTACCGATGCGCGGCATATCCCAACCGTTGTTAGTGGCCGTGCAATAATCAATTAAAACATTGGTGCAGTTACCAACAATAATTCCGTTACCGCTGTGATTGGTAAAGTTTGTTGGGTCACCGGGGTTATTTACAGCACTGCAATTTGTAATATTGATGTTATGCGAACTGAGCCTGTTGCCATAATCACCATCAACACTTATACCTGCGAATCCATTGTCATGCGTATTGATGTTATTTACATTGGTATTGATACAATCATATAACTGCAGACCCGCTTTCTGAAATCCGCTTACATAAATATTTGAAATGTTGATGTTGCTGCAATTATTGATAGCAATACCTGCTTTTGTATTGCCATCTTTTCTTCCGCTGCCTTTACAAATTATATTGCTGATGCTAATGTTTTTCGACTGATCAATTTCAATAGCGGTACCATTGCCTGCATTAATGATAGCCGTATCATTCCCATAAGAAGTAAGCACAAAATTTTTTGAAGAGGCATTGTTTATCGTAAGCAAAATATTTCCATCAAAAGTTTCATCACCTTTAAATAAAGCAGAATCACCGTTATTTAAATGAAGCGCATTTAAAGCTTTTATTGATTGCATCGGGTGTTGCAGTGAACCATCATTTGCATCATTGCCTTCATTGCTGAAATAATAAGAAGTTCTTTTAAAAGAAGGGTCTTGATTTATGTTTTGTGAAGTTGTTTTGTTGCAGGATGAAACCATCATGCAAAACAGGAAAACAAAATTTGAATAACTTAATAACAGCATATGCGATTTTTTTATCAACAAACCTGCACCACACCAATATTTAATAATGCAGCCAGTTTTTTTAATTTGTTTGCAATATGACCAATGCCGACAGCACAATGATGTGCCGGCCCATAACTATTCCATGAATGCATGAATTGCTTAATGCCAATTGAAAATTTATAACGGCTGTTGGTATTGCCAATTTCAAGTATCCGCCCTTTTACAGATTCGCCTTCCGCACATAAAAACATTAAGTTTCCATCTTTCTGTTGCACCACAGAAAGCAGTGTAATATTTCCATTCTTTACCTGCATTTCAACAGATAAACCTTTTCCAACTTTGCCATGATATACCTGCAACGGCTTCACTTTTATTTTTCCTTCGGCAATAACGGGATGGCATGGGCCATCATGACCCATCAGTATTACATCATTTCTATAATCCATCGCATAATATTCAGTGAACGAACCACCGGCTCCGAACGCATCCATTATTTTCATTGCCTGCGCATTCTTTATTTCATACTCGCCTGCAACAGGAATATGCTTTGCCGTTAATAATGATGTAGCTAAGATTATAGAACTTATCGTGTCTTCATTTTCTTTAACACCTGTGCCTTTATAATAATAGGCCAATGAACCAAGATTGTATTTTTCAATCAACATATCCAATGCAACTGATGTTATCGAAGCTCGCTCTAATTCTTCTTTCGAACAATCATGTTGTACTTCAAATACATTATAAAATTCATTTACTTTTTCATGCATTTGCCCAGGTGTTACTTCTCTTCGTAATGCAGATAATTCATCCACTTCAATTATTTCCACATGCCCGCCGAACACAGCGCATTGTTGTGTAAAATCAGAATATATATCCAGCATGCCACTGTAATAATGACCCATTGCACCCAGCCTGTTGTGCTGCATCACATGGCAAACATGTGCCGCTTCTATCCAATGCGCAATTTCATTCCAACAATCATCCTCCTGCAATAAACCAGTAACCTGGTGAAATGGTATACCTGCCCTGTTAAACACATTCGCAATCTCCGGTACAGGACAGGCGCCGCAATGTGCAAGCCATTCGCCCGTCATTTTTGTGCGGTCATTCATCATGTTGAAAGCATCGTAATCAATACTTGCTTCAGGCGAAAGATTTAAAATTATAATGGGCACTTTTGCAAGCTGTGCAACCGGCAACACTGTTGATGAAAGTGCATATGTTGTTGTATATAAAAATATAATGCTTACATCTTCGCGACGAAATCGATGCCCTGCTTCAAACGCTTTTTCACTTGTATCAATCAATCCCAGATTTATTACTTCAGCATTCTGCACGATGTGCGTTTCAACAATTTTTAAATAACCTTCAAGCCGGTTTTTCAAACCTTCAAATTGCTCCCAGTAAACATCCAGTCCGATGCCGAACAAGCCAACTTTAAATGGAAATGATATTTTATTCATCTATAAAATAAAAAATTTATTCTGATAATTTTTTCAGATAAGGCTGTATAGCATCAAACCATCTTTCTGCCATAATTTTTTCACCTTTTGTGTTGGGATGAATATCATCAAACATATCAACAGATGGGTCAACACCTGTAAACTGATCAACAACAATCACTGGTGATTGTTTTGTTGAATGCTGTTTTGCATACACAGCGATCGCTTTATTAAAATTGACAATGGCTTCTGCATAAGTTGTATCGTTACCGCATAATTTTTTATCACTCCATTGTTTGCCCAGTGGCGGAATTTGTGCGAGGAAAATTTTTACACCCTTATTTTTTTCACGCAGCAAATAAACAATCACATTTAAGTTGCCAAACATCTGATCAATTGTTCTGCATTGAAATACATCATTCGTTCCTAACTCCATTAAAACAATATCCGGAGAATATGTGTTTATCCACTGATGAAGATTTCCTCTTGCACTGTCCCATGAAGGCGGTTTTAAAATCTGTTCAAATGTCCAGCCACTATGGCCTTCATTATCCATATCGAAATCAGGAACAGGAGCATCGCTGCCCACGTGATGTTTATTCCATGAACCGATAAGATCAAAATTATAATTGCCTGCATGCAACATCTGCCATAAATCACGACGGTAACTGTTGAACGTATCAACACCATTTGTTATTGAATTGCCCAAACACAAAATATCGGTCGTTTGTTTATCATATACTGTAAGCATAAATTGTTGATGCGTTGTGCCTGTTTTTGTATAAGCGATTATATCAACAGCATATTGACCTGCTTTTAAAGCTTTACCTGTAATAGTTTGTGCAGATGAATTGTACGATAACCATGCAGGCAAATTATTTACAGCATAAGTAATAACATTATTGTTTGAATCAAATGCTTTGAATTGATAATTATAGTTTGCATTAATGGCAACGCGGCTTATCTCTTTTGATGTAAAGGATAACTTTTTTGTTTGTGCTGTAGCAATGCTGCAAATGATAATTGCAATAAGCCAGCAAAGTATATTTTTCATATAGACCTTTTCTGCATCAACTAAAGCTTTTGTCAAGGCTGGTTCAGTCTTTAAGATTGAACCAGCCTAACAATTTTTAATACCCGGGGTTTTGTTTCAGCAAAGGCTTGCCATTTGAATTGCTTAGATCTATCTCCTGTTGCGGTATTGGGAAATATTCATTTTTATTGACAGTAAAACTTACGCCGTTCAAATGCGATAACCGTGTTTTTTCAACGCTTAAATATTGATTGATATAATCTGCGGCAACGCCCCAGCGTACCAGGTCAAAAAAGCGATGACCTTCCAAACCTAACTCAAGCCTTCTTTCAAAACGTACGGCTTTGCGTGCTTCATCCTGGCTCGTCCATGGCTCATTATATGTATCAACGTAATAGTTGGCGGAGGGATAATAGCTGCCTTCATAATCATAAGTTACTTCAACATAACGGCCATCTCTTGCTCTTGCGCGAACATAATTTACCAACTCGCGTGCACGATTTAAACTTCCAACTTCAACCTCGCATTCTGCGGCCCACAACAACACATCTGCAAAACGAATGATGCTGTAATTAACAGCGCTGCCATTTAAATAACCCTGCGCATAATAGTCGCCGTAAATGCCCACCTGGTCTGCACGGTAATTATTTTTTACAGGATTATAAGGGCCTCCAAAACTCCTGTCGTTGATCCATCCAAAGTTTGGATCAGAACCGGGATTGGAAGGATAACCTACCCAGTAATTATTGTAGATAGTATAGTTGGGATCAAGGTATTGATCAGTCCAGTTGAGGTATGGTACAGCGCGTCTTCCAACAGTCCAGTCTAATCTTGGATCAACCGTCCCCTGGTAAGGAACATAGGTATAATCATCACCGGCAACATTTTGATCATTGTCCATATTTTCATTGTTGTAATCATCCAGCATAGGCAAACCGCTGCCATCTGTTTTAAATGCATTTACAAAATTGAACGAAGGTTGTTTCCATGTTGTATAAAAGCTGCTGATAGGATAAAATGCAGGTGTGTTAGCGCTTTCACCAATATTTTCATTACCGCCGTTTGAACCATCATTTGCAGAGAACTGAATTTGAAAAACCTGCTCTGCATTATTTTCAGTTGCACCATTAAAGTTGTCATCAAAATTCGGAACCAATGCATAAGGAACGTCCTGAGAATTCGCACCCTGACCATTACCTCCATAGGCTGCAGGAATAATAGAATCAAGCAAAGCTTTTGCATCATTATAATCATTCATGAACATATAACACTTAGCTATATAGCAGGCCGCAGCCCATTTGTTTGCCTGGCCTTTCAGGCTTTGTTTTACCGGAAGGTTATCAAAAGCATACCTGAAATCAGCAATGATATTTGGCCAGATATTAGCATCATTCGGAAGTTTAAAATCAGTTACTGTTTCATCAATATAGGGCACATTATTCCATATCTTCTTTGCTTCAAAATGAAAATGGCCGCGTAAAAATCTTGCTTCAGCAATGGCTTCTGTTTTCTCAGCGTCTGACATATCCGTTGCTTTTTCTGCTGCGCGGATTACAGCGTTGCTGCGTGATACGCCATCATACACTGCGTTCCATTTATCCTGGAAAAATGCAGTGGTAGGTGTTTCGCGAAATTGCTCGATCACAATACCATCATTATTATCGTTGGTGCCACCACGATAACAATCACCGGAAGTAATATCACCATAGATCCAGTTGGTTCCTGTTGTACTCCACCAGCCCGAGTGAATAGTTAAACCTGTTACATCATGATAAGTTGCAACAAGTAATTGTGCAACGCCGCTTTTATTTGAGAGCACGTCTTCTGTTACTACGCCTTGAGGATCCACATCCAGGAAATCTTTTTTACATGCTGAAAAAAGAATGATTGAAAGGCAGGATATTTTTATTAAT
>JABDFS010000065.1 GCA_013286425.1 Bacteroidota bacterium | reverse complement strand
TCTCAATCGTTTTGATGTGCGCTTAAATGTAATTGGCTTCTTTATTTTGAATACATTTTTTCTCTGGGATCTATGGCAGATGATTGCTTTAAATAAATGGAAGTCTGCAAACAAATTATTGACTTCAAATTGGTTTAATGCAATTACATTAGTTGAAGTAACAGGAAGTTTTGTTGTGCTGAGTTTTAATAACCCTGAGTGGAATTTTCCTTTGATTGCTGATGAACATTTCACTTTATATGGTGAAAAGATTGGTCATCCTTTAATTCCAAAGAAGCAAAGCGTAGTAAATAATTTTTCTGTTGAAGGCATTTCAAAAATTGATTTGATTACAGGTTCTAATATGGCGGGTAAAAGCACTTTCCTTCGAAGCATTGGCGTGAATATGATATTGGCTTATGCAGGTTCTTGTGTATGTGCAGAAATCTTTACTATTTCCATTGCAACATTAATGAGCAGCATGCGTATTGAAGATAATCTTGCAGAAAATACTTCAACGTTTTATGCTGAGTTGAAAAAAATTAAATCAATAATTGATGCTGTGAATAGCGAAGTGAAAACATTTATTCTTTTAGATGAAATATTAAGAGGCACGAACTCTTTCGACCGTCATACAGGTTCAAAAGCATTGATACAACAACTCATAAAAAAAGATGCAACCGCTGTTATTGCAACGCATGATATAGAGTTGTCAAAACTGGAAAATGAATTTCCTGCATCCATCACAAATTATCATTTCGATGTGCAGGTAAAAGGCGATGAATTATTCTTTGATTATAAAATAAAAGATGGCGTTTGTAAAAGTATGAATGCATCTGTGTTGATGAAACAGATCGGAATTGAAATGCCCCCATCCCCTGAAGTAGAGTTATACTAAGATTATTTAAACAACCTAAAAATATCTAAACCCAACGCATAAGCCATTAAGCCAAGCAATAAAATCATTCCAACCATTTGCGCATATTCCATGAACTTATCGGTTGGTTTTCTGCCGGTGATAATTTCATAAATGCAGAATAACGCGTGGCCGCCATCTAATGCAGGTATGGGAAGAATGTTCATGAATGCAAGTATTACAGAAAAGATTGCGGTAAGCGTCCAGAAATGCTCCCAATCCCAAATACTTGAAAAAGCTTTTGCTATACTTATAACACTACCTACAGATTCGTTTGGATTTACCTTGCCGGAAAAAATTTGTTGAAGGCCTGTAATGTAATCTCCCAACGTTGACCAACACCTGCTTATGCCAAGAGGAATTGATTCGGGAAAAGAATAGGAGTGATGTATTGTGCCGAACATTTTTGTGGGGAATACCTGGAAAACACCAACCTGTGATTTGTCGTTGAGTTTAGCACTAATATTTACCGTATCTGAACCGCGTATTGCAGTTATTGTAACAACTTTATTTGGGTTTAATCTTTTAAGACTATCAAATTGCTGAAAGTATTGTACCGGCTGATTATTTACAGCAATAATTTTATCGCCTTTTATTAAACTGTCTTTTAAAAATTTTGCATCGGATTTTAAAACCGTATCAACAATAACAGGATATTGGACGTCTATAAACTGCTTGAACTTTGTATGTGTAAGTGCGCTTATAAAATCATTTGGAATATTAATATTTACTGTTTGCCCGTTACGCATTACCTGTAATGTTTTTGCTTCAGTCGTCATTATATCCAGCGGAATAGTCGTAAAATTTTCTACAGGTTTATTATCTATTGCAACAATATTATCTCCATTCTGCAAACCAATTTTTCTGCCGAGTGAATCTGCATAAATACCATATTGAAGATTTTTAGGAGGTAAATAATCATCACCCCATTTATATGTTATCATTATAAAAAGAAACAGTGCCAGCAGAATGTTCATGATAACACCGGCAACCATTATTATCAATCTCTGCCATGCAGGTTTACTTCTGAATTCATATGGCTTTGGCGGTTGTTGCATCTGCTCTTTATCCATGCTCTCATCAATCATCCCCGAAATTTTTACATATCCACCCAACGGTATCCAGCCAATGCCATACACAGTTTCACCGATTTTCTTTTTCCATATGCTGAACCATGCGTCAAAGAATAAATAAAATTTTTCAACGCGGCATTTAAACCATTTTGCTGTTGCAAAATGACCGAGTTCATGTATTGAAACCAATATTGAAATAGCCAAAATAAATTGCGCAGCTTCTATAAACCCGCCTGCCCAGTCAATTGATAATAACGTCATACTTATTCTAAAATATTTTTAGCCTGATTATTTAAAACTGTTTATTTATTTTTTGGTTGCCGGCTCCGGTTATCATGGCATCTTCGTTGCGTCGCAACTTCAGCTGTTTATTCATTGTGCATCTTCAGTGCTATTATTTACAGCGCTTAACTTAATCAAACAGGTTTAAAAAATTGTGCAATGATAATAATTCATTTGTTAATCAAAACAAATATGGTTGCAATGGTTTAAAGCTGTATCAATGACGCTGCAAAGTTTCTTGATTCAGCATCACTTTCAAGATAATCATCAAGCGTAGGTTTTTCTATGAATGAAATTTTCTCCATTGTTTTTTCAACTACTGCGGTTATATCAAGAAACCCGATCCTGTTGCGCAGAAAAGCAAAAACAGCCACTTCATTTGCGGCATTCAATATGCACGGAAGATTTCCGCCTTTAAATAATGCTTCACTTGCCAGCACAAGATTGCGGAAAGTACGAAGATCAGGCTCTTCAAATGTTAGCGAAGAAGGCCTCTTAAAATCATAACGTGGAAAATTACTTGTTAAACGTTGAGGAAATGAAATAGCATATTGAATAGGCAACTTCATATCAGGCAAACCCATCTGCGCTTTAATGCTGCCATCTTCAAACTGCACCATGCTGTGTATTATGCTTTGCGGATGAATGACAACCTGTATCTGTTGCGGCTGAAGACTAAACAACCATTTCGCCTCAATCATTTCAAGGCCTTTATTCATCAGCGTTGCAGAATCAATAGTGATCTTTGCGCCCATGCTCCAGTTTGGATGTTGTAAAGCATGATCGCGTTTTACATTAACCAAAAAGTTTGGCTTCTTGCCTAAAAAAGGTCCGCCGCTTGCGGTAAGAATAACTTTTTCAATTTTATTTCTTCCTTCACCAACAAGGCATTGAAATATGGCTGAATGTTCACTGTCAACAGGAATAATCGCAACCTTTTTTTCAAAAGCTTTCTGCATTACAATATCACCGGCAACAACCAATGTTTCTTTATTGGCGAGGCCAACGGTTTTGCCTGTTTCAATTGCATTAAGTGTTGGCTGAAATCCGGCGTACCCTACAATTGCAGCGATCATAATATCATAACAATTCATCAATGCCACTTCATTCAATGCTTTTTCACCCGCAAAAACTTTTATTTGCGTATTTGAAAGCGCATCTTTTAAAACCTCGTATTTTTTTTCATCTGCAATTACAACAATGTTGGGATTGAATTTAAGCGCCTGCTCTATCAATAATTTTTCATTAGTATAAGCTGTTAATACTTCTGCTGAAAATTTGTCTTTATGTTCAGCAATAACTTCTAAAGTTTGTTTTCCTATTGAACCTGTTGAACCAAAAATTGCAATGCGTTTAACCATAATTGCGGGCCTTGAATTTGGGTAAAGATAACTGAATTAATAAACGTGCTTCTGTTATAACAACGTAGCTGAATTTTTTATTTGAAGATGCCTTTTTTAACAGAGAATATTAATTCTGTAATTGATAATTATATAAAGCGGAAGCAATTGCTCTTTCATTGCTTAATCTTGGCAATTTATTTTGCCCGCCCAACTTGCCGATTGATTTCATATAATCTACAAAACCATTTTTGCGCATCGGAACTATTCTAAGTGTTTGCAGAATATTGCCGGTAATGAGGTCATCATAATAAATATTTTTTTCCCTGAGATTATTATCAATCTCTTTTGCAAAGCGTTCTATGTTTTTGGGAGTGTTTTCAAATTCAATGAACCATTCATGATAGCTTTTGCCATCTTTCTGTGCAACATACGGGGCCACTGTAAATTCCACAACGTGCACACCCAGTTTATCGGCAGCTTTTGTAATAGCAGATTCCACTTCTTCACCAATAACATGTTCACCAAAGGCAGAAATAAAATGTTTGGTTCTGCCTGTAACAATTAACCTGTAAGGATTTGTGCTTACAAATTTTATAGTGTCGCCAACATTATAACTCCATAAACCCGCATTGTTGCTTACTACGAGTGCATAGTTTTCATTAACCTTCACATCTTTCAACATCAAACGTTGCGGATTAGGTTTATGAATCTCATTTGCCGGAATGAATTCATAAAAAATCCCTGAATCAGTATTTAATAATAAGCCTTCATCATTCTGACTATCCTGGAAAGCAAAAAAGCCTTCACTTGCAGGAAAGAGTTCAACCGGATCTACTTTTCGGCCAATGCTTTCAAAAATGCGGTTGCGGTATGGTTCAAAATTTACACCACCATAAACAAGCACTGATAAATTTTTAAACAATTCGCCTACCTTTTTTCCTGAAACTTCCATCAACCTGTCAAAATACATTTGCATCCATGGCGGAATACCACTTATCAATGTCATATCCTGGTTGATGGTTTCTTTAACTATTGCATCCAGTTTTGTTTCCCAATCTTCAATACAGTTTGTTTCATAAGAAGGCAATTGATTACTTCTTAAATAACGCGGCACATGGTGATTTACGATTCCGCTTAAGCGTCCTGTGGGAACGCCGCCAATACGTTCCAACTCAGGAGAGCCACTTAAAAAAATAAGCTTGCCATTGGCGAATGACGAATTGCCTGTTTGTGCCATATAACACAACAATGCATTTCTTGCAGTATCTATATGATTGGGAATCGAATCTTTTGTTATCGGAATATATTTTACACCGCTTGTTGTGCCACTTGTCTTTGCGAGATATAGCGGTTTCCCTTTCCAAAGCACATTCTCTTTGCCGCTTTTAATTTTTTCTATGTAAGGCTTGAATTGTTCATAATCGCGAACAGGAACCTGGTCCTTAAAATTTTCATAAGATTCGATGCTTTCAAAATTATGATCTTTACCAAACTCAGTTTGTTTAGCTGTTTTAACCAGCAATTTCATCCATTTTTCCTGATCTTCAACTGCCGTCTCCATCCATTTTTTTGTCTTATTATAAATATAATTAGCAAAAGGACGGGCAAACAAGGATTTTAAATACATATTGCAAACGCTAAGTGACAAAATTATTATCCAGTTTTAAAAAGTCGCAAAGCAAATAGTTAAAACAATATTTGCAAATTTCTTTTCATTAATATTGATTCAACCATTACCTTTGCCGTCCAAATTTTAAAAATTATGTTTGCTATTGTAAAAATTGCAGGACAGCAGTTCAAAGTGCAGGAAGGGCAAAGCTTGTATGTGCCTCATATTGCAGGCAAAAGTGGTGACAAAGTAGAGTTCTCTGATATTTTATTGGTAGATGCTGATGGAAAACTTTCTGCTGGCAAAGATGCAAAAGCAACTGTTAAAGCTGAGATCGTAAATGAATTAGTGAAAGGCAATAAAGTAATTGCTTTTAAAATGAAAAGAAGAAAAGGTTTCCGCAAGAAACGTGGTCACAGAACACAGTACACACAAATTAAAATTGAAAGCATAGCTTAAAATTTTGAAATGATAGTTTTACTATTTCAAGATTTATAAATTTTCAAAATAAAAAATTATGGCACATAAAAAAGGCGAAGGCAGTGTAAAGAACGGCCGCGATTCTCAAAGTAAAAGATTAGGTGTAAAAATTTATGGTGGCCAACCTGCAATTGCAGGAAATATAATTGTTCGTCAAAGAGGAACAACTTATCATCCTGGAAAAAATGTTGGTGTTGGAAAAGACTTCACTTTGTTTGCACTAACTGATGGTGTAGTTGAATTCAAAAAAACAAGATTGAACAGAACTACTATTTCAATAGTATCTCCGGCAGAAGCTTAATCTTATTATTTTTTACTGTTGATGTTTTAAATGATATAAAGATGTTATCCACTTTATATCATTTATTTTTTTGGTGTTTAGTATAAAGTTTATACTTTAGTACAATTATTTTACTAACCATTAAAATTTCAAACTATGGCAACAGCAAAAAAAGCTGCAAAGAAAGCCGCTCCTAAAAAAGCTGCTCCTAAAGCTGCAAAGAAAGCCGCTCCTAAAAAAGCTGCTCCTAAAGCTGCAAAGAAAGCTGCAAAGAAAAAATAAGCAGTTTATTGTAAACAAAATAAAATTAAGTCTCCCGATATTTCGGGAGACTTTTCTTTTATATGGTTTGTGTTGATTTTCGTTTTACAACTATGAATGCAGTTGCAATCAATAATAACCAAACTATTGCGGATGCTATAATTTCGATTGTCTGGCTATCGTAAAATGATGTTGGCTTAAACTCAAACCTTATATCATGTTTACCTGCAGGAACAGCGAGCCCGCGTAAAGCATAATCCGTTCTCACTATCGGTATTTCTTTATTATCAACGTATGCATGCCAGCCCCGATCATAATATATTTCACTGAATACTGCAAACTGGTTGGTGTTGCTTTCACTTTGATAAGTTATTACATCATTGTCATTTTTTATTAATCGAATTTTAGCAGTGCTGTCTGCACTTGATGTAAATGGAATTTTACTTTTTTCTGATTCTTCAACAATAGCACTGTCAGCAGGTTTGTTATTATCTAACGCACGCATTGCTGCCGCATCATCTTTTACAAAAACAACTTGTTTTGCAAACCAGCATGCCCCAAGATTGTCGGGATTTTGTTGCACAACATCTCCCTGCTGACCTTTTATAATTACATATTTTGTGTTAAGCATATTCAACACATTAATGTTTAGTTTACCGCTTAACTGATATGTAATTAAATCCTGGTAAATGGCAAGCTTAGCAGGATTATAACCACCGATTGAATTATGAAAGTATGATGTCATTGCATCATTATATGTGTCTGTAGCTAAATTTAATACACGATAATATCCGGTATCCTGCAGTATTTGTTGGTCAACTGCTGAGGGAGAAAAATTTTGTGACTCCTGGTCTTCTTCTGTTTGAAATTTGTCATCACTTAAATATCTTCTTCCTTCAGCAAGAACATCTATTGAGCTTAACAATAATAAAGCAATCAGCAGGTAAGAGCTTTTAACTTTATCTTTTACAAACGCCCAAAGACAAACAAATGCAAGGCCGGCAAAAACCAGTGAACGGATAAGATCACTTCCAAACAAAGATTGCCTGTCTTGCTTTAATGCATTATAAAAATTGTTTGCTACATCTTTATTACCACCTGTCATTTGAGCAAGCTCACTTATAACAGTACTATCGCCTGATCCTTCATAAGTAAAGCTTGAATACAGCATCGCTGCAATTAAAAAAATGCCTGCCATAACGATGCCCGCAATTTTTAATTTCTTCCATACATAAGCTTTATCAGTTTCAACAAAAAATAGTTGATGCAACGCTAATACCGAAAGCAGCGGAAACAGTAACTGCGGAATAATAAGTGTATAGGTTGGAACCCTGAACTTATTATACATTGGAAGATGATTGAAAAGAAAATCATTGAACTCGGGAAAAAACCTTCCCCAGCTCATCATAATGGCCAACACACTTGCTATTAACATCCACCATTTATCTTTTCGCTTTAAATAGATCATTCCGAATAAAAACAAAAAACAAATGATCGCGCCAAAATAAACGGGTCCGGATGTAAATGGTTGTTCGCCCCAATAGGCAGGCATGCTTGATGCAAATTGTGCAGCCTGGTCTTCAGGTACTCCGTTCTGAGTAGCCAACTTTGCAAAATGAGAATCTTTATCAAGGCCATTATCTCCACCGGAAACACCGCCATAAATATTCGGAACTAAAATTGAAAGCACTTCTGACTTTTGAAAGCTCCATTGAAACGCATAATCAATAGGCAAGCCTGTGGTTTTTTCAGTGCTGCTTTTTGTTGAATCCAAATTAAGCACACCGTTGCGCATGGTTGCTTTCGAAAAATCATAAGTTGTTGCAAGTATTACAGCATTTGAAGCAACACCAATCAGTCCTGTTATAGCAACAATAGCCATGGCTTTAACAATATGCTTATAATCCTTTGCGCGTATCCATTCAATTAAATAACAGATTGTCATTATCCCGGCAACGATTAAAAAATAATATGTCACTTGCAAGTGATTCATTGCAACAAATAAAGCGGTAAGCAAAGCTGTTAAGGCGCCTCCAATTAAATATCTTTTTTGATACACCAATAATACTGAGGCTAACAATGCAGGCATGTACGCCATTGCCAATACCTGCGTTTCATGACCTGCAACAATTAATATAGAACTGAACGATGCATATGCATATGCGAGCGCGCCCATTATACCTATTTTATAATTGACTTTATAAACCTGGCTTAAAAAGTAAAATCCTATACACAGAAGAAAAAAGAAAACAACTGGCTTCAACAAAAACAAGGAAAAAGCTTTATGCAGGTAAATAAGATTTAATGGGTTTTTGGGATCCATCGCAATTTGATAAGCAGGCATACCACTAAACATGCCATTCGTCCATAAAGGAAGATGCCCGTGTGTTTCTTTATACTTAAAAGAATTTTGCGCCATTCCTTTCCAGTGAATTATATCACCCTGTTGCAAAACTTTGCCTTGCAATGCAGGCTTGCAATAAATAATTGCAACGAGTAAAAAAATGGCAATCGCTATAAGATGGGATGTAACCTTACTCCAGTTTATTTTCTTCATGCATGTATTTTAAGAGCGGCAAACGTACGAAAATGTGTAATTGATTGGCGTTTACATTTATATTCACATAATTTTAAAACAGAGGCTTGTGCATCTGTAATAACAATGTTTTTAATAAGATAAAGTTTTAAGCTGTTTGAATTATTTTTTTTGGTTACCGGCGAATGAACTCCGGTTAAACATCGTTGCGCAACACTTGTACTGCATAGCATTGCGCAGCTTCAGTTTCCTTTTCTATGTTGCATTACTTATGCGTTAGATAATAAGATGCAATTGTTGTAATGCCAATTACTGCAAGTATAACAGCGGCAATCCACCATCTTTCTTTTTGTATTGTGTTCGGTTGAAGTAAAGCAGCATGCATTTCATCAGAAGTTTTTTCTTCTTCACCCACCAATACTGTATGGCCAACATTTTTGCGGATTATTTTTTCAGCAGTTATCACAGGAAAAAATACAGGTAATGTTTCAGGCTGAAATGATATTGTACGTGTTTTTTCTTTCACTAATGTTCCTATGCCTTTAAAGTAAACGGGTTTATCTGCATCAAGCTCATCCTTTATTTCAGAAATGAAGATTGCAAAAGAAATAATTGCCTGTTCTTCATTAATGTTTAATTCATTGGCAAGAAAGCTGTAGAATTTTTTTTCAGGTTGTAATTTTTCATTGCTAAATATAATTTTGCTTTGGGCTGATGCAATGTTACGGCTGGCAAAATCAATTTGTGCAGCCTTTGTTTCAACACTAAATTTTCCAATACCCGGCAAAACAAGATGATGATATAAAGCAAAAAATTTATTAACCTCGTTATACATTATTTCGTTTTTGAATCGCCGAACGAATATACAACTCCGAGCAACATATTAAAACCAAGAACAGGATACTGGTTCCAGCGCTGGTATTTATTATTAAAAACATTGTTGAATTGCAGCCATGCTTTCCATTGTGGCAGGAAAGAAAACTCAGCGCCCATGTTCAAATCAAAACCAGGATCAAGTTTATACGTCTGCAGGTCTTTACCACGATAATTTGTTCCATCCCAGAAATAAACATCAGCTTTAAGCAACAGATCTTTTATAGCCTGGTAACGGAACGAACCGTTAAATTCCATCGGCAACAAACCATATGCTGCATCATTCACACTTAAGCTGCTGTATTTATTAAATGTTACGCCTGCAAGCAATGAAAATTGTTCGCCTGATGTATAACCAATTTCTCCATGCGCGCGCAAATCATCCAATGTAGGTTCATACACTGTTCCAAAAGATCTGCCCGTTATGGTATCATTTACAAATAAAGGCTGATTGGTAATTTTTAAGAATGATAATCTTGCATTGTATGTAAAATGGTCGCCGGCACTTCCCTTAAACCCGCCATAAAATTCTTTCACTAATGAATTAAGCAACACCGTTGGCTGTTGTATAAAAGGATTGAAGTTTGACAACGATTCATACGTGTTTTTGTTATAATAGCCGATAAAGCCTGCCTGCAGAATAAACTTCTCTTCATTCAGTTTAATATCTGCTGTAAAATTAGGCAGCAATAAAAAAGAACTATTGCTCCACGAAGGTGTTAAGCCTGCAACAATTTTTGTGTTTGGTGTTTTAAATGCAAGCGCCGGACTTACATAAAAAATTGTGTTTTTGATATTTGTTGTATCTCCTTTAAATTGACTAAAACTTCCGCTTATGCCAACATCAAGATCAAGTATGCGTGTTATTGCTTTTGTAACAGGTGCATCAAACATGAATGTGTTTTCTTTGCCATTATTATTATCACCAAAAAGGTCAAAACCTGCTGAAGGATTATAATCAATTCCAAAAGCATTTTCTGTTTTGTTGCGCAATCCAACCTTTGCCTGGAAATCTGTAAAATTTTGCCTCAGGTCATCTTTTGAAAACTTTAAAGTATCAGGTTGAAAGCCGTATAAATATTGCGTGTTCTTATCAAACGCAGCGTTTGCAGTCCATTCATTTTTATTTTCAGGAGATGAAAAAATACCGATGCCTTCCAAATGGAGCTTGCTGTAATCCTGGAATGGCAACGGACCTTTTGATGAGATGAACTTTCCGTTCAGATTAACAACTGAGTTCACACCATCACCAAAAGACAAACCTGCCTGTGCATATGGCGTTGTATAATTTCCAAAGCCAAGCTTTAAAAAATTTGAATTGTTCCAATGTGATGTTGAATCAATATTTTCAGCCATCGCTTTTAACGCAGGTGAACGATAACTGAATGAAAGATTTTGCACAGGAATATCATAATCAAGCTTTGGGCGAACAGAATCAGGCAATGGTGTTGCACCGTTAAAACTGATCTTTGAAGTTTGTTTTAAAACCGGCGTAAATGCAGAAGTAACAACAACTGTTCTTGGCGGCAGCGCCGTATCAGATGACGAAGTTTTTTCGGTTTGCTTTTGTGGTGGCTTTGTGTTTTTGTGTTTTGTTCGCTGCGCAAAAGAAAACTGTGCTGTAAATATGAAAAGTATAAATGCAATTGCTTGTTTCATTTTAAATAATGCTTTCAGGTTTTAATTACTGTTGAACCACTTTACTGTTCTTATCTTTTTCTGCAAGTACCTCATTCAATTTTTGCTGAGCTTGCTGTTTTAGCTGCGCATCGGTTGCATTTTGCACAACGCTGCGTAACGTTGCTTCAGCATTAAAATAATCCTGTTCTTTAAGATATACATCGCCTAAAAGAATGTACGCTTTTGTTATCCAGTAATCGTAACTGCCTGCTTTGTTTATTACATCAAAGCCTGCTTTTTCTGCTTCCTTTAAATTATTTTGCTGCAATAAAATTTCTGCAATGTGATAGCGCGCCTCTGCAGAATATTCACTTTTTCCTGTTGCCACAACAGTTTTGTACGCATCGCTGGCTTCATTAAGCTGATTATTGTTTTGATAATTTTTCGCGATGATAAGGCTTGCCATCGCTTTATCATCTGAAGCAATATCTTTTTGTTGCAACAGGTCTTGTGCATTCGGCAAAGCATCTGCAATTTCATCAAGCTTATATTGACAACGCAACAACCCACGTTCGCTTTCCAGTTTATTTTCAGGTGTGGTTGCAAGAGATTTTAGCTGCACAAAATATTGTTCTGCCTGTTTATAATCTTTCAATTCAAAATAAGCAATACGGGCAGCCTGCAATACACTTTGCTCTGCATAACTGTTGGGCGCATTTTGCGTTATTGTTTTATAATAATTAAGCGCGTGTGGAAAATCTTTGTTGGTATTATAAATATCAGCAGACATATAATTGGCTTCAATAAAATATTTTCCGTTGGGAAATTTTGTTAAGTAATTATTGAAACCCTGCAATGCACTGCTGTAAGAATGATTGTTATATGCTGTTTGAGCAGAGATAAAACTTAATGAATCCTGTTCTGAATAACTAACCGGCTTACCACTTTTTTGCATGAATGAAACAAAATCATCAGGCCGTTGCATGCTGATAAAAATATCGCGCGCATAATCTACCGCTTCATCACTTTCAGGTGCATTAGGATAAGTTGAAATAAGCTTTTGAAAATTGTTGAGTGCGCTTTGATTGTCTTTTAAATTATAATAACTCACACCTAATTTCAAATAAGCCTGCGGCTTGAATGCATCCGAATTTTTACTTGTAAGAATTGTGTTCAATGGTTTGATAGCAGCATCATATTGTTCACTCGCGAGATAAGTGTTGGCCACTTCCATGTTTGCATCTGCAATTAATGAGGAAGACGGATAACGGTTTTGTATGGATTGCAACAAAGAAACCTTTTGTGCAATCTGTTCATTGGCACCCGCAATAACCGCCTGTTGATATAAAGCATAATCTGCAGATGATAATTGATTATCTATAACCGATTGATACATCTGCAATGCTTTGCTCAGTTGCTTTTGCATAAAATAACAATCGGCTTCGCGCAGGTAAGCATCAACCTGCAATGCCTGCGAACTGCTGCTTATAGTTGTCGCAACCTGTTGAAAACTACGCAATGCATCCGTATAATCCTGTTCACGCAAATACGCATAACCTAACGTGTATTGTGCGTGCAACTGACTTACTTCACCATTCGAAACCGGGGCTTTTAAATATTGTTGAATATAATAAACTGAAGAATCGTAATTGTTAAGCCTGTAGGCAATTTCACCTTTCCAAAAATTGGCAAGGCTTTTATAAGCATCATTATAATCTGTTGCAAAAAGCTTATTGAGCAATTCATCAGCCTGAATAATCTGTTGGTCATTTATCAACTCGACAGCTCTTCCGTATAAAATTTTAGGATAAGCTTTCTTTACAATGTCGCTTTGCGAGTGAATTGATTCAATCAGGTTAAGCGCATCTGCATAATTGTTGGTGTTGGATAAAACATTAACCAGTAATTCTTTTGCTTCGTTGCTGTATTGCGAATTGGGATAAGTTGTAATAAAGCTTTTCAATTCATTCAAAGCAACATCAGTATAACCCAACTCAACCGAAAGCTTTGCATAATTGAATTTGGATATTTCTTTCTGTTGCGCATCAGAACTATTCAAAGAACAAAACAAAAAAGCATTTCTTGCGCCGGCTTTATTGCCGAGTTTTAAATAAGAATCGCCCAGCAAATACATACTGTTTTGCGCAATCGTATCTTGCTTTCCACCCAATTCTTTAAAACCATCACTTGCTTTTTTAAACTGCTGCCCATCATAATAACAATAAGATAATTCATACAGATCTTCACGACTAACCTTTGGTGTATTCGCAACATATTTTTCGAGATAAGGCAAAGCCTGTTTGTATTTTCCCTTCTCAAAATAAATATGACCAACCAGTTCGCGCAATTGCAGATCGTAATATTGATTACCGCTTTGTAAAACACTTTCAGCGTACGCTAACGCTTCATCTTTTTCTCCGCGGTAGTAATATATCTCGGCAATGTAATATGGAATGATTGGCTGATACTTCGGTTGCTTTTCTATTATCTTAAAAGAGTTTAAAGCCTGCGTATAATCTTTATTGGCAAAGGCAATGTATCCGTAATAATAATTGGCATCATAATAATCAGAGTCAGATTGAATTTGAGCAACAGTTTCAAAAAAAGGTTTTGCATCTTCAAAACGCTGCATGGCAAAATAGCTGTAACCTTCATGAAATTTCATGTTTGCTATTTCTGTGTTACTCAGGTTAGCAGGATTGCTTTTTTCATAATAGCCGACCGCATCTGAAAAATTTCCATGCCTGTAATAATACTCGCTTAACTGGTAGCACATCATTTCTATACGCGGTGCATTGTGTTCAAGCGTAATAAAATCTCTTGCTTCATTAACCGCAGTTATATCGTTCAGCTGCAACCGGCAAACAATGGCATAATATTTTGCTTCTGTTTGCACACTTATCGGGATGTTGCTTTGTCTTGTATTGTCTAAATATAATTTTTCAAATTGTGGATAAGCCAGGCTGAATTTCTGTTGTTGAAATAATTCTTTTGCTTCTTTAAACTCAGCATCAGGATCGTTATAAATTTTTGTTGATTGTGCGCATAAAAAATCAAACAGTAAAAGAAGATAAAATAAAGCTGCCAACTTTTTGTATTGCATAAATTAACTCAACGATGTGTACTCGTAAATATTTTAAATACTTTCTTAAATAAAAGTAAAACCGCCTAAAGGTAGTGTGCAGAAAAAGTAAAGCAAACAATGTGTGTTTTAGTTGTGGATAAACATTCAGGAATTTTATTTTTGCCTGATGATGGTTGATTTAAAAGAGGCATTATTTTAGTATGTAATAATCCTTCAAACAAACTAATAATAACTAAAACAAAAACAGGCGTGAAAAGAATTCTTTCAATAAAATACAGTGCAGCAGCTTTTAATTTTTCCATGTTGTTTTTAAGAATTGTATTTGGATTACTGATAATTGTTAAGCATGGCTATTCTAAAATGATAAACTTTTCAACCATACAACCTCAGTTCTATAATTTTCTTGGACTTGGCACAAAAACTTCGCTGATACTTTCCATTTTTGCAGAAGTACTTTGTGCATTATTTGTTGTGCTTGGATTGTTTACAAGGCTTGCAGTAATTCCATTAATTATAATGATGCTTGTTGGTATTTTTGGCGCTGATGCGGGAAAATCTATTATAGAATCTGAACTTGCTTTAGTATATCTTGGTGCTTTTGTTACGTTGCTTTTTTGCGGCCCCGGAAAAATAAGTATTGACGGAATGATAAATAAGTAGTTGTTTAATTTTGATCATACATGTACCAGTCAACAACACAAATACGTGTGCGCTATGCAGAAACAGACCAGATGAATGTTGTGTATTACGGCAACTATGCTCAGTATTTTGAAATTGGCCGCGTAGAAAGCATACGTGCCCTGGGTTTTACATATAAACAAATGGAAGATGAAGGTGTGATTATGCCTGTGGTTGAATTGCACACACGTTTTCTCCGTCCTGCAACTTATGATGAGCTGCTTACTATACAAACGCAGGTGCGTGCATTGCCAACATCTTATCACATAGAATTTTTCCAGGATGTTTTTAATGAAGAGAATAAAATTCTTGCTGCCGGCAGGGTAGTGCTTTATTTCCTGCAAAAACAAAACTGGAAACGTGTAAACATTCCGCCGGATCTGCAAAGCGCCCTGGCAAAATATTTCTGATAATTAAATTACGTGAACCCGGGATAAGAAAAAGTTCCGGGAACTTATATATACAGGTGAAGTTTTATAGTGGTTGACCCTTCCCTGGTATATCCTTGGTACTTCCTTGATACATCCTTGGTATTTACTGCGTGGTTCGTCCTAAGATTCAACAGGAATATAAGAGGTAGTGTATATAACCAGCCCTTGACCGGTAAAGCAATATATTAATGGATATGCATCCGGTAACCGGATAAATATACGAACGCTTTATTGTATTTCCACAGGTATTTACTATCCGTCCTGTTAGTATATTTCGATATTCTATCATCGTTATTTATACGGTACTTGTTCGGTCCAGTAGACCGAACAACTACCGAACAACGACCGACCAAATGAGCTTGCAGGTATAAGTATACCACTTTATCCGGCACAGTAATTTTTTTATAAAAGATTATGTAAAAAAACAGGTTGGCATCTTTTGAGCGATGCCAACCTGTACGGTAAGTTGTGTAAGTAAGAGATAAGGGAAAATCAAAGCGTAAAAAATGACTTCCTGGTCGCTATATCATCATTGATTCGTGCACCATCAACATAAAAATTATTACAGGAAAGGAACAAGGCAAATGGATATTTGAAGAATTCAATTCAATAAATGATCTCCTTATAATAGAACCCATAAACTTTCAGCTTGCCATTCCTGAATTATACAAAGGAGTAAAGTTTTAATTACTTCAATGCATCAAGCACTTTAAAAATTTTTGGTGTTATACTGCCTTTATCTGCATCATAATTATTAACCATAATTGCAAGTACATATTTTTTACCACTGGCTGCGGTATAATAACCTGCAAAACATCTTACTCCGCTGATAGTTCCGCTTTTTAATTTCATGTTATTGCTAACAGGCAATGCATTGTAAAAACTTTGAAACCAGTTTTGTTTTTCTGCATACAATAAAGCATTTACCAATGCATAAGTAGTTACACGGTTTTGCGGTGAAAGCCCGCTGCCATCTGAAATATTTAGTGATGATGAATCAACACCGTTTTGTTGCCAGAATTTTTTTATCTCATTTACACCAATATCTGTTGAACCGAATCCATCTTTTTGATAAGCGATGGTTTTTAATAAACATTCACCATAAAGATTAATGCTTTTTTGCAGGAACCAATAAACAATGCTGTCAAGTGTTGGAGAAGTATATGTTGCGATGTTTTGTTGAGCGGAAGGAATTTTTATACGCTGCTTTTCAAGCGAAGCGCCTGTACTAATATCTCCCGATACAGTGATGCTGTTTTTTTTAAGCGAAGAATCAAGCTCTGTTTTAAATTGGTCTGCTGCGTAAGCAACCGCCCCTGAAACAGTAAAGTCTTTAACACCTTTTGGAATGGTTCCTTCTGCAAAAGCACTGCTGCCATAAGGAGGTAAGTAAAGAATAGTATTATCTCCCGAATTTTCATCAGCTGTGGTTATAAAGTTGCTGTAATCATGAATTGATAAGGTTGGATTTGTTTTTATAACGGTTGATGTGTCGCCAATATTTTTGCCGGGTTTTAATACCAGGTCATATTGATTTTCCCGCCAGTTAATTGCCCAGCTTCCGCTGCCATAATAATTGCCCATATCTTCCCAGATATAACCACCGGGTGTTGGCTGATAACTGAATACGCCATCATTCAAAATAATATTACCATTAATTTTTTGAATACCTGAATTTTTAATTGCAGTAACTATAAAATTTAAAACAGAATCAGGTTGTGTTTTACTGTATCGCCAGCTGCCAAATGTCGGGTCGCCGTAACCTTTAATAATTACATCTCCGTTTAAAAGGTTGTTGCTGATATTTCCGTTGTAACCAATTTCTGTTTTGTAAGTAAAATCTTTTCCCAGTAAACTTAAGGCAGCAATTGAAGTAAAAACTTTTTGCGTGCTTGCAGGCGCCAATCCATATTGTTCATTCAGAGCAAAAACTTTATTGCCATTTTCATCGGTAACATACAAGCCTGCTATTGCATGTTTAAGCTGTTCGTCTTTCAAAAAAGTATTCAGTGCATTATTTATTTTTTGAGAAACAGTTTGTGCGGAAGTATTGAAAAAACAGGCAATAAAAACAAGCAGAAAAAAATTGCGCATTCTTTTTTATTTAAAGCTATAGAACGCGCCAAATTTAAAACTAAAAAACTCAACGGTTGTAACAGTTAAGCGTTTATCAAGCGGTGTTGAATAATAAGAAAGCGGCATGAATTGAAAAAGCAACCCTAAATTTTTGTGAACTGAAAAAGATGCTTCAATATAAGGCTCTGCTGTAAAAACAAAAGTTGATGCATTGCGCGTGTACACCTGTTTTGCACTTTGAATATCGCCGGGCTGAGGAATTTTATAGGCTGAATCAAATACCACTTCTGCCTTTCTGCCAATTAAAAAATCTGAACGAAGATTTAAGCCTATTGCCAACTGAAAATTATGGCGTGGCCTTGTAAGCGTGTAAGAACCTGAAAGCGGCACCTGGAAATAATTGTTGGTGAAACGCACATAACTCAGGTTAAATGTATCGCCGTGGTAAGGAGAATCAAACAGAAAAATACTCGATATAAATTCTCCAAAACTGTATTTATTTATACTGTAATGCCGCTGGCTAAAACCAAGGCCCGCTTTTAAAGTAAACCGTTCATTTTTTAATGGCGCAGCATACTGCATAGCAAAAGAAACAACATCTCCGAGGCGGCTGCTGTTAGCATGGTCGGGTGGAACTAATGCATCATTACTCAATTGTTCAAAAAACAAACCGGGAGCAAAAGAAGCTTCTATTCTTGGTGCTGTGTATTGCGCCTGCGTATAAATAAAAAGTGAAAGTGATACAGCCAGCAAAATTAGTTTCATGTTTAAAAGACAGTTGCTTTATAAATTTGCTGCTTTATTTTTTATGGAGAATATTAAAGTTTCAATAATAACAATCGGCGATGAACTTTTAATTGGCCAGGTAATAGATACCAACAGCGCGTGGATGGCGCAGCAGCTAAATGAAATTGGTGCATGGGTGCACAGGAGAGTAGCAGTTGGTGATGTTGAAAATGAAATATGGCAGGCATTGGACGATGAAAATGCAGCATCAGATGTAATACTGATTACAGGTGGATTAGGACCAACCGCAGACGATATTACAAAGCCTTTATTATGCAAATATTTTGGTGGTAAAATGGTAATGCATGAAGAAACACTGGAGCATGTAACCTATTTATTCGGGCATGTTTTTAAAAGACCGATGCCTTTGCTTGATTCAAACAGGAAGCAGGCTGAAGTGCCTGATGTGGCAACTGTTTTAAAGAATTATGTTGGTACAGCGCCGGGAATGTTGTTTGAAAAAAACGGGAAGATATTTATAAGCATGCCCGGCGTTCCGCATGAGATGAAATTTATCATGGAGAAACATGTTTTGCCCTTGCTGAAGCAACGATTTGCGTTACCTTATATTGGTCACAGGACATTGCTTACTGTTGGTATTGGTGAAAGTTTTTTGGCAGAACGCATAAAAAATTTTGAAAGCAGTCTGCCGCAAAACATCAGGCTTGCTTATTTGCCTAATTACGGAATGGTGCGCTTACGATTAACAGCGCAGGGCGAAAAAGAATCAACTGAAAAAAAGCTGGACGAAGTTTTCAGCATTTTAAAAAATGAGGTAAAAGATGTGCTTGCTGTTGATGAAGATATTCCGTTCGAAATTTTATTGGGGAGGTTTCTGAAAGAAAAAAATAAAACAGTAACTACGGCTGAAAGTTGCACGGGTGGATATATTGCACATCTCATAACATCTGTAGCTGGTTCTTCGGATTATTTTAAAGGAAGTGTGGTGAGTTATGATAACAGCATAAAAGAAAATGTATTGCATGTGAGCAATGAAACGCTTGCATCTGTTGGAGCAGTAAGTGAAGAAACGGTAAAGCAAATGTTGAAAGGTGTTTTGAATGTAATGCGAACAGATTATGCTGTAGCGGTATCAGGAATCATGGGTCCGGGCGGAGGCTCGGAAGAAAAACCTGTAGGCACTGTTTGGATGGCCGTTGGCAATGTTGAAAGAGTTGAAACGAAGAAAATGCATTTCAGGTTTGACAGGAAAAGAAACATTGAATTAACTTCTGTAAATGCTTTGTATTTGTTGTGCATGTTTGTAAAGAATGATAGTTAACCTGTTTCAATTACCTTTGGTGCGAAACGATTGTGGCTATAGAAAAATTGAATAACGCCGCTGATATTAATTTGCTTACGGGCTGCGGGATTATGAACTTCATATTTGTTTTTAAATTGTGTTCATGAATTCGCTTCACTCATTTGAAGTGAAAAGCACGGTGAAAATTTTGTGTGTTGGCTTGTGCCGGACTTGTAACGGAAAACCCGGACTGAAGCTGAAAGTTGTTCGATAGCTGGTAGCCCCAAACAAAACATAAAAAAATAATTATGGCAATTGTAGATCTGGTGATGCCGAAACTTGGCGAAAGTATAATGGAAGCAACCATTTTAAAATGGCATAAAAACCCGGGTGATATGGTGCAGCAGGATGAGACTGTGCTGGACATTGCTACCGATAAAGTTGACAGCGAAGTGCCCAGCATTACAGCAGGAAGAATTGCTGAAATTTTATTTAAAGAAAATGATGTGGTGCCAATTGGAAGTGTGATTGCAAAAATTGAAACAAATGCGGATGCATCTAACGGAGATAACGGAACATTTGTGCCGGCACCGGTTGGCGATGTGCATGAAGAAGGAGCAGAAGAGATAGATGAGCAGGGAATCCCGTACGCGCCGGTGCATCATACACAACCTACAAATGGTGCATTTAAAGTGAATCGTTTTTATTCTCCATTGGTAATGAACATTGCCAATAGCGAAGGCATAAGCATGACGGAACTGGAAAACATTTCCGGCACAGGCAACGAAGGAAGGGTTACGAAGAAAGATATTCTGCATTATGTAGCGAACAGAAGCAGCACACCTCAGGTGAGCAACGTGAAGAACGAACCATCAAACGTAAGACAGCAGAATGCTTCTGTTGCTGTACGGCAGACGCCTGTTGAAGAAGTATATGCAGAAGAATTACCGAAGGAATATGAAGGTAATGTTGAGATAATTGAAATGGATCGCATGCGCAAGTTGATTGCGAAACATATGGTGAACAGCAAACAAACAAGTGCTCACGTAACAAGTTTTGCAGAAGCAGATGTAACAAATATGGTTTTGTGGCGTGAGAAAATTAAAAAAGATTTTGAAAAACAGAACAACACAAAAATTACGTTCACTCCAATTTTTATTGATTGTTTGGTGAGGGTGATGAAGCGCTACCCGATGATAAACAGTTCTGTTGATGGCGACAGAATTATTGTAAAGAAAGATTTGAATATCGGAATGGCAACAGCATTACCAAGTGGTAATTTGATTGTTCCTGTAATCAAAAATGCTGATGAATTAAATTTGGTTGGCTTGAGTAAAAAAGTGAACAATCTTGCAGATGCCGCACGCAATAACAAATTGAAACCCGATGATACTTTGGAAGGAACGTTCACGCTTACCAACGTTGGAACATTTGGCAGTTTGATGGGAACACCGATCATTAATCAGCCACAGGTTGCAATTCTTGCGGTAGGTGCAATCAAAAAAAGGCCAGTTGTAATTGAAACAGCACAAGGCGATACAATTGGAATACGACACATGATGTATTTATCGCTGAGTTATGATCATCGAATTGTTGATGGTAGTTTGGGCGCTTCATTCTTAACTGCCGTAGCTAAGGAGTTTGAGAATTGGGATATGAACAGAGGATGGTAATTATAATCCGAAATATTTGAGAAGACCGGTTTTTTGATTTGGTTGATTATGCTTTAATTTGCTCGCTGCAACAGCAACGTTAATTGTTTATGAAGTGTTGGTTTTATCTTATAACCCTTGTATTCTTTACCCTGTTCTCATTGAAATCATTTTCACAGGTTGATTTAAGTAAAGGACTGATGGCTTATTATCCATTCAATGGCAATGCCAATGACGCAAGCGGTAATGGAAATAATCCAATCTTTAATAACGCCACCTTTACAAATGATGTTTATGGTAATGCGAATAGTGCTTATCAATTTAACGGTGTTGATAACTATATAGAAATACCTAACAGTGCAAGTTTGAATATGTCCAATACAATTTCAGTATGCGCATGGGTAAAACCTACAGGGTTTTATTATGGCACTTGCCATGGAAATAGTGTGCTAGTGAAAGGCAATACTGATTTCCAGCCCGGAAACTATATGCTTCGCTATGATGATGCATTATACACGGGCACTAATTGCGATGGTGGAATACCCGATACATTGCATCAGACATATTATGGTATAGGAACTGGCCTTTCGCCTGTTCAGGATACACCTTATTCGCAAAAAA
>JABDFS010000064.1 GCA_013286425.1 Bacteroidota bacterium | reverse complement strand
CGGATTGTGCGGTTGGTTCTGCGCAACGTTTTGGTGTGCCGTTAGGTTATGGTGGTCCGCATGCAGCCTTCTTTGCGGCAAAAGATGAATTCAAAAGAAACATTCCCGGCAGAATAATCGGTATTAGTGTTGATGCGCAAAATAACCGTGCATTACGCATGGCTTTGCAAACAAGAGAACAACATATTAAACGTGAGAAAGCCACTTCAAATATCTGTACTGCACAGGCATTGCTTGCAAATATGGCAGCAATGTATGCCGTGTTTCATGGCGCAGAAGGATTAAAAAATATTGCTGAGCGTGTGGCCTTGTTAACGCAGATTGTTGCGGAAGGAATTGAAGCGAGAGGTTTTGAAATTATATCGCAGAACTATTTTGATACAATAACAGTTAAGGCTAATGATGCTGATACAATTCATGAAAAAGCAGAGCGTCAGAAAATAAATTTAAGACACACAGGCAAAAACCTTATTGGTATTTCATTGGATGAAACAATAATGATTGATGATCTGTATGATCTTATCAATTGTTTTGAAAACGATGTTGATCCGGTTGGTTTTGAAATTGCAGAAGATGCAACACCTGATCATATCCCTGCGTTCGCAAAACGCAATTCTGTTTATTTAACGCATCCTGTTTTTAATATTCATCGCAGCGAAAGCCAGATGATGCGTTATATAAAATCATTGGAGAATAAAGACCTTTCTTTAAACACGTCCATGATCTCGCTCGGAAGTTGCACAATGAAATTAAATGCTGCAACAGAAATGATTCCGTTAAGCTGGAATCATTGGAGCAAGATACATCCTTTCGCTCCGGTTGAACAGGCCGGCGGTTATCAGCAGGTGATAAAAGAACTTGAAAATTATTTGTGCGAGATAACAGCCTTTGATGCGTGCAGCCTTCAGCCAAACAGTGGCGCACAAGGCGAATATGCAGGTTTGTTAACCATCAAAGCCTATCATGAAAGCAATAATGAAGCGCATAGAAATGTAATGCTGATTCCTATCTCTGCGCATGGCACCAATCCTGCATCAGCAGTAATGGCTGGGATGAAAGTGGTTGTGGTAAAGGCTTTGGAAAATGGTTATATTGATGTGAATGACCTGAAAGCAAAAGCACAACAACATGCGGCTGATCTTGCAGGCATCATGATCACATACCCGAGTACTTACGGTGTGTATGAAGAGACCGTAAAAGAAATTACGGAGATCGTTCATCAGCATGGTGGGCAGGTTTATATGGATGGCGCCAACATGAATGCACAGGTTGGTTTAACTGCTCCCGGTTTAATCGGTGCCGATGTTTGTCATTTGAATCTGCATAAAACATTTGCTATTCCGCATGGTGGTGGTGGCCCCGGCATGGGACCAATTTGCGTGAAGAAACATTTAGAGCCATTCCTTCCCGGCCATACATCAGTGGTGAGTGGTGAATTGTCAGTGTCTTCAACTCACAACTCACAACTCACAACTCACAATTCTGTTTCTGCTGCACCTTATGGCTCTGCATCAATTTTACTTATCAGTTATGCATATATAAGAATGTTAGGAAAGCAAGGTGTGAAGAAAGCGAGTAAGTATGCAATACTGAATGCAAACTATATGCGTGCAAGATTGGAGAACGATTATGATATTTTATATCTCGGAACACATGGAACCTGTGCGCACGAATTTATCGTTGACCTGCGTCCGTTTAAAAAATCTGCAGATATAGAAACAGAAGATATTGCAAAGCGATTGATAGATTTCGGTTTTCATGCACCAACAATGAGCTTTCCTGTTCCGGGCACAATTATGATTGAGCCAACAGAAAGCGAAGACAAAGCAGAGCTTGACCGCTTTTGCGATGCCATGCTGAGTATTCGTGATGAAATAAAAAATATTGAAGAAGGTAAGTCGGATAAAAAAGATAATACTTTAAAAAATGCACCACACACGCAAGCTGTTGTTTGTGCTGATGAATGGACTCATTCTTATTCAAGAAAAGAAGCAGCATTTCCTTTGTATTATGTTACGCTGAATAAATTCTGGCCTGCTGTTGCAAGAGTAAATAATACTTATGGCGACCGTAATCTTGTATGTACCTGCGAACCTGTAAGTGCTTACACCGGCGAAACAGTAGATGAATAGATAGAGTTGATAATGCAGTTTTGATTTACTAAAAACTGTCATCAGGAAAGAATGCAGAATAAAGAGAACAATATTTGCTTTTTATTCTGCATTACTTTTATATTATATGGTGAAAAAAAATAAAGACGTCTCACTTGTAAACACCGTACTTGCGTTGCATGGGTTGATAATAGTTTTATTACTTGCTTATTTTGGAAAGCTCCTTTTTATCCCTTTATTTTTTTCTTTTTTAATTGCGATATTTTTATATCCGCTTAGCAGGCGACTTGAGAAATTTGGATTAAACCGATTGCTTTCTTCACTGTTGTGTATATTGATTCTTGCATTAAGCTGCAGCTTTATATTGTATTTTGTTGGCTCACAAGTACAACATTTTGTAAAAGATATTCCTCAATTAAAAACAAACCTGAATACGATCGTAAAAAACTTTCAGGCGTGGTTAACACAACATTTCAATATTACTGATGATATGCAAACAAGTTATATTGATAAATTATTTGGCGGCTTGCTCGGTGCCATAGGTTTTACAGTAACCAGTTTCCTTTCATTGATCATTTTCTTTACGCTTGCACTCTTCTTTATTTTCTATATGCTTTATTACAGGAAAGTCTTAAATGATTTTATACTGTCTTTCTTCAGTCATGCCGACAAAAAGAAAATCACAGAAATGTCTGAAAGCATTCATGTAACAACAGTGAATTATGTAAAAGGATTATTAACTGAGATTTTTATATTGATGAGTTTAAGTTGTATAACACTTTTAATTCTTGGTATAAAGTACGCAATACTAATGGCCTTTTTTGCAGGTATGTTCAACATCATACCTTATATAGGGATTTATACTGCGGCATTATTAAATATGCTTATAACGGTTATTGATGGCAATGGAAAACAAAGCCTTGAAGTGTTATTGGTTTTTGTTATCATTCATATTATTGATGCAAACCTTATAACACCTTTCATTGTTGGAAAGCGCATAAAAATAAACCCGCTTGTTACATTAATCTCAGTCATTGCAGGTGAAATAATCTGGGGCATTCCGGGAATGTTTTTATTCATTCCGCTTGCCGCGATGATCAATATTGTACTTGAAAAATCAAGAGGTTTCAGAACCGGAGAAGTTGCAACATCATAAATTATTTCTGCGCCATTAAATTATTATTTGGTGTAAATAATTTAGCTGCCATTGCAGAATCATGTTTGTATATATCGCTACGAAAATTAAGTCTGCCGCTTGAGTCAACAAAAGCAGTGTAATAACTTATCATAACAGGAATTGGTTTCTTTAACGTAACCCATTTTTCTTTATCTAAATTCATCAGGCTATCCACTTTCACACTGCTGTAATGGGTTGTATCATCCCGCAACAAATACATAGCTAATTCTTTTGGCTGGCTTAAACGAATGCAACCATGACTAAGATTTCTATTGGAAGAATTAAATGCTCCATGATTATTTGTATCATGAAAATAAATGTCAAAATTGTTCGGGAATAAAAATTTCACATGTCCCAAAGCATTATCTGAACCGGGTAGTTGACGAACTTCAGGAATACCGCCGGCTCCTTTACCATATACTTCCATGTGATGATCTGCGAGATAATTTTTGTTACGGTCAATACCCGGCAAAATTTCTTTTTTAATAATGCTTGGAGGAATATTCCAGTAAGGGCTGAAGACGATATATTTCAAATTACCTGTAAAAATAACTGTGCTGGTAGCTGCTGAACCAACAACTACATCCATTGCAAATTGAAGCCTGGCGCTGTCATACACATACATTTTGTACTCAGGAATATTCACAATAATAGTATTGCTGTCATTGGTAGCGGGCATCCAACGCAGGCGTTCAAGGTTTACTAGAATTTGCTCTATTCTTTTTGCAGGAGTAACATTTAATTGCTTGATAAATGTTTTTCCAATCACTCCGTCAGGGCTAAGTCCCATTCTTGCCTGGAATTTTTTTGCTGCATGTAAAAGTGTAGTATCATACACTGCTGTGCTATCATTCTCACTCAAATCACCCAAAGCATACAAGCGTTCCTTTATTGTTTTAATACTTTGTGATGAAACGCCTTTGTGAAAAGCCTGGTCAGGATATGCTATAGAATCCCAATTTACAGACATATCTATTTTGCGGTAAAGCGGCAGGAAATCAAGCAATTTTTTATAGGCATCACTTAACTGCAGTTCTGAGTTTTTAATGTCTGATTTATTTTCTATCAACGAATCAAGCAAAATAGTAAGGTCAAGTTTTTTGCGGGGAATAAACCAACCTAATTCTTCCATGTTCATATCAGAGCCGCCATAAATTTTAGAAGCATATAAAAAGAATTGACCAGTAAGTTTTAATTCTGTTTCGCTTATATCCGGCGTAACTTTTAGAGCTTTGTTTGAAGTATCAGTTTTAAATGCATCTACTTCATTGGAGAGCTTTTTATTGTACAGACTGCTGTCATTATAAGTATCAACGGCGCTGGCAAGCAGGTTCATAAAATTATAAGCCTGTTCACCCATTCCGCTGCTGTCAAACCATGCACACTGATAATTGCGCAGTTTATAAAAATCGTTGTATTGTTGTTTGAATTTTTGATATTCGGAATGCTTGTCCAGAAAATTGTTTATTGCATTACTGTCTATAAATAAATTATTGAATGATGTTTTTTTAGTAATGCTTTTATCAACCTGTATCTCTTTTCCTTCTTCATTGCTGTGTTTGGAATTATGACATGAATAAATAAGGCAACAAAGAATGAAAACACCGCTCAATATTTTTTTCATATAAGGTTTTACAGGGATTTTATTTTAAAAAAATCATACCAAAGAAATATCAAAACTTACTAATTGAACAAATTCTCTTATCCTCTCTTCTATATCCGCGTGTGAAATTTCTTTCAAACGTTGCGGCCCGAATTTTTCAACACAAAAACTTGCCATTGCGGAGCCAACAATAATTGCAGTCTTCATATTTCCAAATGATACATCCTGTGTTTTTGCAAGATGACCAATAAAACCACCTGCGAATGTATCGCCAGCGCCTGTTGGATCAAACACTTCATCCAGCGGTAATGCCGGCGCAAAAAACACATTGTCTTCGTTAAATAATAAAGCACCGTGTTCTCCCTTTTTTACAATGAGAAATTTTGGTCCCATCTTTAAAATTTTCTTTGCTGCTTTCACCAGCGAATATTCTCCTGATATCTGCCTTGCTTCGCTATCATTTACCAGCAACACATCAACCATTGTAAACACCTTCTTCAAATCTTCCGGGGCTGTTTCGATCCAGAAATTCATTGTGTCCATTACTATCAGTTTCGGACGTTTTTTGAACTGTTCTATAACTTTTTGCTGAATTGCCGGAACAAGATTCCCAAGCATAAGAAAATCACAATCCTGGTAGCTTTCGGGTACCTGCGGATCAAAATCTGCCAACACGTTAAGATCTGTAATCAAAGTATCGCGGGTGTTCATATCCAAATGATATCGCCCGCTCCAGAAAAATGATTTCTTATCGTTTACAATTACCACTCCATCAGTTTTTACACCTCTTTGTTCAAGGTTTTGTAATTCTTCGGGCGGAAAATCATAGCCTACGATTGAAATTTGTTGAATGGGATGTACAAAATTTGAAGCAGCATAGGCAACATACGTTGCCGATCCGCCAATTATTTTATCTGTTTTATCAAATGGAGTTTCAATAGCATCAAAAGCCATAGTACCTACAACTGTTATACTCATTATTTTTAGTTATGGCGCAAACGTAAAGTAATTATGTATTATGGGGCAAAAAAACCGTCCCGAAAAACAGGACGGACAGGGAAACATAACCAGTATATTATTAGAAAAAATAAGTTTGATGCTAATTAATAGGCGTCGATTAAAAACTAAAGTTGAAAATTAATATTTTTTTTTGTGTTTAATAAAAAGATAATACAATATTTTTTAAACTTTTTTAACGGTAAACTTTCCAGATTATAATTCGTATTTATAATGCCTCTTCCTGAATTGACTCTGTAATAATTTTGCATGCTTTTATTATTTCTTCAGTGGTAATTGAAAGAGGAGGAGCAATGCGCAGGCAATCAGGTGCAAATAAAAACCAATCGGTGATGCAACCTTTCGCCACGCATCTATGTATGATACTTTGTGCAATTTCCACTGAGCCAAATTGTAATGAAGCCCATAAACCAAAGTGGTTTAATCTTTTTATGGCAGGATGATTTAGTTGTTCAATCAATACAGATTCTTTTTCTTTTACTGTTTCAATGTAATGCTCATCTAATAATACTTCAAAGGCAGCTTTGCCTGCAGCGCAGCTTACAGGATGACCTCCAAATGTTGTAATATGTCCGAGCACAGGATTAAAACTTAGCTGTTTTATTAATTCTTTGCTCGAAATAAAAGCGCCCAATGGCATACCTCCGCCGAGTGCTTTCCCTAATAATAAAATATCGGGAACTATATTAAATTGTTCAAAAGCCCATAAGGCTCCGGTTCTTCCAAAACCTGCCTGTATTTCATCCAAGACCAGCAAAGCGCCGTTTTTTGTACACTCGTTTCGTAATTGCTGTATCCAACTTTTATCTGGGACAGCTAAACCGCTTTCTGCCTGTATGGTTTCAAGTATAACACAAGCAGTATTATTATCAATCAGATCAAAAACTTCATTGCTGTTATAATCCACATGAAAAATTCCCGGCAATAGTGGCCGGAAAGCATTGCGGTAATACTCATCGCCCAAAACACTTAAAGCTCCTTGCGTGCTGCCATGATAGCTACTATTGAACGCAATTATATTGGGCCTGCCCGTGACACGTTTTGCAAGTTTCATAGCGCCTTCTGTAGCTTCTGTGCCGCTGTTAGTGAAATACACACAATCAAGTGATGCCGGAAGATGGTTAGTGAGAAGTTTAGCATAAGCAGTTTGAGGCGATTCAATAAATTCTCCATACACGATCAGATGCATATAACGTTCTGCCTGCTGTTTTACAGCCTCAATAACTTTCGGATGGGAATGCCCGATATTGGCAACACTGAATCCTGAGATCAGATCAATATATTCGCTGCCGGAAATATCGTATTGATAGATACCCTCTGCTCTCAAAATTTCCAATCCGATCGGCGCAGAAGAAGTTTGTGCTATATGTTTGAAAAAAATATCACGATTTGAAATAACGCTCATCATTCTGGCATTTTATATATAAGTTCGTGTTGAACTCCAAACTTAAACATTATGGCTCTTATTATTCCTTGTCTTGATAAAACCCCTCAATTCGGTAATAATATTTTTATAGCTCCAAACGGAACGGTTATAGGAGATGTAATTATGGGTGATGATTGCAGCGTTTGGTTTAATGCCGTTGTGCGTGGCGACGTAAACTATATTCGCATCGGCAATAAGGTTAACATTCAGGATGGAGCCATAATTCACTGCACTTACCAGCGAAATGCGACAATAATTGGTAACAATGTTTCCATCGGCCATAATGCAATTGTGCATGGCTGCACTATAAACGACAATGTGCTTATTGGCATGGGATCAATTATTATGGATAAATGCGAGATTAAAAGCAATGCTATTATAGCAGCCGGAGCCGTTGTATTAGAGGGCACGGTTGTAGAATCAGGTTCTATTTATGCAGGCGTGCCCGCCAAAAAAGTTAAAGACATTTCTAAAGATAATATTAACAGCGAAATTGAGCGGATTGCTAACAATTATATAAAATATTCTTCCTGGTTTTCTGAAATAAATGCAGCGAAATAAGAAAACGCTCTGTCTATCCCCATAGAATTCCCTTGGCCGCAATTGATACTTTCTGTTATTGAAAACACCACTGAAGCAGCAATGCTTCTGAAGTTGCAGACCACAGTTTTTTTTAAGGTTAAAAATTTGTGACCAACCGGTTAGTTTGTAACAAATGGAATGAATATTGCTAACATATGGTAACTGTAAAAAATGAAACCTTTTGAATATACTACGCAGACAGAAATGGTAATTAATGAAAGTGGAAACCTTCAGGAATTTTATCGTTTGGCAAATGTTTTAAGTAAGACACGTCACGTGCACTTAACATCCAAAGTTGACGATGCTTTTATTGTTGAATGGAATTACACTTACAAAGGCGGTGCCCTTTCGCTTCAGTACAGCATTTACAATGGTGTAATATTGCTGTATAATGGCAAGGATAAAAAGTATGCAGATAAACTTGCCGGCCGTCTGCGCATTGGTCAGTAATCATTTTCTGTAATTGATTCGAGAATGTTATAATAACTAACATAACGTTCTATGTGAATTTTTCCCTCTTCTACTGCTCCCTTTATTGCGCAACCTGGTTCTTCAATGTGAAGACAGTTATTAAACCTGCAGTTATTTAACTCAGCCCGCATTTCAGGAAAATAATGCGATAATTCAGAACGATCCATATCATTTATAGCAAACTCCCGTATACCCGGCGTATCAATTATTCTTCCGCCAAACGGCAGGTCGAACATTTCGGCAAATGTAGTAGTGTGCATGCCTTTTCCGCTCCAGTTGCTAACTTCCCTGGTTCTTAATTCTAGCTGCGGAAGCAGGTAATTTATAAGCGTCGATTTTCCGGTGCCACTATGCCCAAAAAATAAAGTGGTTTTATTATGAAGCAACTGTTTTAATTCATCAAGCCCTTCAAAAGTCTTCATGCTTATTTTATTTACCGTGTATCCAATATCTCCATAAATTAAATTGAGCTTTTCAAAGGTTTCCCACTCCTTGGCTTTATAGAGATCAGTTTTATTAAATACAATTATCGAAGGAACATGATAAGCTTCTGCGGCAACCAGGCATCTGTCAATAAAGCCTTGCGATGTTTTCGGCTCTTTTAAAGTTGCCAGCAATAAAGCCTGGTCAATATTGGAAGCAATAATGTGATGTTGCTTTTTATTGCGTGGCGAACTTCTCGCGATATAATTTTTGCGTTCATGAATTTTCTCAATCAATGCACTATTGCCCGTAGCATCTTCCTGTTCAATATCAACAACATCGCCAACAGCAACAGGATTGGTTGAAGTAATAGCATCAATTTTAAAAATGCCTTTCATACGCGCATTATATACAGAGCCATTTTCTGTTTTAGCTATGTACCAACTTCCTGTAGACCTGTAAATTGTTGCCAGCATCGTACGAAGTTAATTGCAGATGTTTTCAGAACCTTACAAATTACTCTCAAAGGTTTTGGAATCCTTGTGAGAACTTTTGATATACCATTCAATAAGTGGAATGAGCTTTGCAGTTCACAAAATATAATTTTCAATATGCATAATTATAAACTCAGCGGAAACAGTTTTCAGCCTCATGCAACCAAATTATATGAAAGCAGTAACGTAATAAACGTAGGCAAGAGGGAGCGTATAATTTCATTGGCTGCTGGAGCTTTCCTGTATTCAGCTTCAGCCAAAGGCAGGCAAAACATTTTAAAAAAAGCGCTCCGCTACGGCGGAATTTATTTTTTATACAGGGGAATTTCTGGTAATTGTCCGCTAACTGCTATAATAAAGAAACAGGAATTTGAAAGGCATGCACCTGCAGTAAATATTCGTACCTGTTTTATTGTAAGAGCTCCAAGAAAACTTGCCTATAATAGCTGGCGCAATCTTGAAGGCCTTCCGAGGTTTTTAAAGCATGTTAAAAATATACAGGTGATTGATGAAGCACATTCCCGCTGGATACTTAAAACGCCGGGTGGTATGCCTGCAGTTGAGTGGAATGCAGAAATTATTGACCAGGAAGAAGGCCGTGAATTAAGCTGGCGTTCTTTGCCGGGTTCAAAACTTGAGACAGCAGGTAAAATATATTTTGCTGATACAACCGGTGGAACTGAAGTGAACGTGCTTATTACTTACCGTCCGCCTGCAGGATATATTGGTTCTGCCATTGCAAGTTTTGTAAACCCGAGATTAAGACAAATGGTTGAACGTGACCTTTCCAATTTTAAAAAATATATTGAAGCCAAGGCAATTGAATACAGCCATGATTCTGATTAATGCGCAAAGCTGATAAAATTGTTTATGGGAATTTTTTAAACACTGTATAACGCAGCAGCGCTTCAAACAAGAGATAAATTAGTGCAGCAATTACAAGCGGTTGAAATTTACCTGTATAACGATCATAGCTTGTTACCTGCACTTTGGATTTTTCTAATTGATTAATACTGGCATAAATTTTTTGAAGCGCTGTATTGTCTGTAGCATGAAAATACTGACCGCCTGTTTCAGTAGCCAATCTTTTTAATAAAGGTTCATTAAACTCCAAAGTCTTGTGTTGTACAACAGGACCAAGCGGCGAATCAACAACCTCATCTACTTCTTTCTCTGAACCTACACCAATCGTATATACTTTTATCCCGTAATACTTTGCCATTTGCAAAGCAACATCCGGTGGAATGGTTCCTCCAAAATCAACGCCATCAGTAAGCAGTATAATTATTTTTGATTTTGTTTTACTGTTGCGCAACCTGTCAACACTTGTAGCTATACCACTGCCAATGGCTGTTCCTTCATCCTGCAGATAGCCGCTCTCAATACTTTTGATCTGGTTTAAAACTGCATTGTGATCTGTTGTTAAAGGGCAAAGTGAATAGCTAAGATTGCTGAAAATAACAATGCCGATTTCATCGCCCGGCCTATTGCTTACAAAAGCAGAAGCAACCTGTTTTGATGCTTCCAGACGATCTGGTGTAAAGTCTTTTTCAGTCATGCTGCCGCTTATATCAAAGCACAGCATTATGTCAATGCCTTCTCCTTCAGTCTTTGTTTCTGTAAATTTTTCACGCGGACCAGCTAAAGCAATGACAAGACAAACAATTGCGAAGCATCTTAAAATAAAAGGTAAGTGACGTAATGTAGTTCTTATGCTGCGTGAGCTTTTTACAAAATGTGTTGTCGTAACAAGCATTGATGCCTGTTGCTTTTTATTCCTTTTTGCATACTCATAAATAAGTACCGGCAGCAATAACAATGCACCTAATATCCAGCTATGCGCAAACTCAATATTTTGATACCACTCTGTTAGCATTTGCATTGTTTCTTGAAAGATTTACAAAATCATCAATTTCCTGCAGGCTGTTTATGATCTCCGTTAAAGTATTACTGCTTTCTTTATTCGATGGTATATACTTCGCAAATTTTACAGCAGCATTCAGCTCAAATACCTGTTGAAATTTTTTTCGTAATGTAACATCGCGTATATAAACGTTCAGGCGTGAGAACATTTCTGCTATCGTCATTCGCTTTACCTTGATATGTGTTGCTTCTTCAAAATATTCCTTTGTAATAATATCTATTGACAAATGAAAATTTCTTATTTGCTGCGTGGATGACAATGGCTCTTTTTGCAGCGCATATAATTTTTCAAGTGCACGTTCAAAAGCAGTTCCTTTTAAAATAACCTTTGGTATTTCTGTTCTTTTCTTCCTTCTTTTTTTGATAAGAATGAAAACAATAACTGCCAGCAGAAGGATGGCTGCACCAATTATAACAGGCGTCCAGTCAAATGTTGTTTGCACATCTTTAATATCTTTTATCGGATGAAAGTCCAGCATAGAAGTTACATCAACTGGCAGCACAGTTAAATACAAAGGCGTTGTTGCAACTGTTACTTCTTTTCCTGATGATCTGTCCTGCAGTATAAATTCAAAAGGGCCGAGTTGCCAGTAACCTGAGTCGAATGAAGTAAGTATAAATTTTTGCTGGTAAGTATAAGAGTTATCTACATTAATTGTATCAACGGCCGTTTTATTTATTACCTCTGCATGATCGAGTGTATCGTTTAACTGGGGCCAGCTTGCAACAAAATAGTCAGCAGAGTTTACACCACTTAATGTAAACTGCAACGTTACCTGTTCACCTAACAAAATTTTATCGCGATCTAAAGAAGCCGAAACAGTTTGTGCGGAAGAAGTGAGAAGCGAACAGTGAAAAGTGAAAAGCAGGAAAATATATTTCGCATTGCGAACAAACCATTCACCATTGACCATTGACCATTCACTTTTTTTCCTCATGCTCTTTTCATAAAAAATTCCTGTAAAGCTTTTACATAATCATCACCGGTTGCAAGCTGAATAAGATCAGCGCCTGCAAGCCTGAAATTCAATTGTGCATCTTCGCGTATTTTTTTGAACTGGCGTTTATATTCATTCCGGTTAAAACCATTTCTTGTATTTAATAAAATTGTTTCGCCTGTTTCAGCGTCCTGTATTTGTATCAATCCTGACTTTGGCAATTCAATATCACGCCTGTCGTAAACTTGTATGCCTGTAATATCATGACGTTTGGCAGCAACTTTTAATGTTTGCTCGTATCCTGCATCAGCAAAATCACTCAAAATAAAAACAATGCTTTTATGCCTTGTTACATTGTTTAAATAACCAAGCGCTTTTGTAATATCAGTGTGGGCTGAATGAGGCTGATGCGTTATCATTTCACGCATCATATACAACACATGTTCTTTACCTTTTTTTGCCGGAATATATTTTTCAACTTTATCGCTAAAGAAGATCAACCCTGCTTTATCATTATTACTGATGGCCGAAAATGCAAGCACCGCAGCTATTTCTGTAATTAAATCTTTCTTGTTTTGTTTGAATGTGCCGAACAAACTGCTGGCGCTAACATCAATCAATAAATACACACTTAACTCTCTTTCTTCTTCAAAAACTTTGCTGTAAGTATTACTCATTCTCGCAGAAACATTCCAGTCGATGAAACGCACATCATCGCCGGCCTGGTACTCTCTTACTTCTTTAAATGACATTCCCTGTCCGCGAAATGCAGTGTGATATTCACCCGTAAAAAGGTGATTGGTTAAACGCCTGCTTTTTATTTCAAGCGCTCTTACTTTCTTTAATAGTTCGCTTACTTCCATGAAAGTTTTTAGTTTATAGTTAGAAGTTTTCAGTTTGAACCATTCATTGTTAAACTATAAACTGAAAACTAAAAACTGCCTACGGCACATTAACTGTTCTTAAAATTTCTGATACGATTGTTTCTGCTGTAATATTTTCTGCTTCTGCTTCGTAGGTAAGGCCAATGCGGTGGCGCATTACATCTTTACAAATTGTTTTTATATCGTCAGGAATTACAAAGCCGCGCTTCTGCATAAATGCATGTGCTTTTGCAGCCATCGCAAGATTTATACTTGCTCTTGGCGAAGCGCCGTAACTGATGGTACTTTTCAGTTTTGATAAGCCATATTGCTCGGGAAACCTTGTTGCAAAAACTATATCAACAATATATTTTTCTATCTTTTCATCAATATACACCTGTCTTGTTAGATGTTTGCCTGTATTGATTTCATCAAGATTTATTACCGGGTGAATTACTGTTGGCGGAATATCCTGCACCTGGCTTCTTATGATTAGCTGCTCTTCATTTTTATCAGGATAACTTACAATAATCTTCATCATAAAGCGGTCAACCTGCGCTTCCGGCAAAGGATAAGTGCCTTCCTGCTCCAAAGGATTTTGCGTTGCCAATACAAGAAAAGGTTCTTCCAATAAATATGTTTGATCACCAATAGTTACCTGCTTTTCCTGCATGGCTTCAAGTAAAGCGCTTTGCACTTTTGCTGGTGCGCGGTTTATTTCATCAGCCAAAATAAAATTTGCGAAGATGGGCCCTTTGCGCACAAAGAACTCGTTACGCTGCTGATTATAGATCATTGTTCCGGTAACATCTGCAGGCAAAAGATCGGGCGTAAATTGTATGCGGCTGAATTTTGCATTTACTGCCTGTGCCAGTGATTTTATAGTGAGCGTTTTTTGCAAGTCCGGGAACGCCTTCCAGTAAAATATGGCCATTACTCAATAGTGCAATGATAAGCCGGTCTATCATTTCATGCTGGCCAATAATAACTTTACTTAGAGCATCGCGTAATGTTTCTGTAAATCTTGATGCGTGTTGTATTTTTTCATTTAATATTCTTATATCTTCTCCTGTTTGCATAGCTGTATTTACGAGTTAACAATTTGCTGAATGTACAAAGTAAAACGGGGATGTATAATGCAAAAAATTCTCATGCAGTTTTGCGAAAACATTAACCAACAATTATGCCGCGAAAAATACATTAACAACTTTATTAAAAGCATTGAATACCGCTACAGCAAGATTCAGCAAAAGTGTAAATGATGTTGTTATTTACGGATACCTATCTTCGCGGCATGGCAATATATGCACATGATAAAATTGTGCCCGATGAAAAAAGTAATGTTACCAAGAAAATACAGGTAGCTGAAATGTTTGATTCCATTGCAGGCCGTTACGATTTTCTGAATCATTTTTTAAGCGCAGGCATTGATAAAGGCTGGAGAAAAAAAGGCATTAAGGAACTTCAAAACATTAACCCAAAAATAATACTTGACGTTGCTACCGGCACGGGCGATCTTGCAGTTACTGCCAATTCAATTTTGCACCCGGAAAAAATAGTTGGTATTGATATTTCTGAAGGCATGCTTGAACTGGGAAGAAAAAAAATAAAAGCACTAAAATTAGACAATACAATTGAGCTGGTAAAGGGTGATAGCGAAACAATAAATTATCGTGACTCTTCGTTTGATGCAATAACCGTTGCATTTGGTGTGAGAAATTTTGAGAATCTCGAAAAAGGGATAAATGAAATGTTCAGGGTACTTAAGCCTGGTGGAAAAGTTTCAATTATTGAATGCACAATGCCAAAGAATTTTTTATTGAAAGGCTTTTATAATTTTTATATGTTCACTGTGGTACCCGCTTTTGGAAAATTGTTTGCCAGCAACGGTAAGGCGTATAAATACCTGAATAATTCTGTACAGGCTTTTCCCGACAGGAAAAATTTCCTGAATATTATGAATAAAGCCGGCTTTAAAAATACTTATTATAAATCGCTTACATTAGGAGTATGCTGTATCTACTGCGGAAGCAAATAATTATTTCGTTTTTAATTTTAATGGCATTGTCTTCTAATGCGCAAAAAGAGTTTAATCGTCCCGATCATGATGACCTGCCTTATTATTTCGGGCTTACGTTTGGGTATTCCAACATGAATCTGCACACAGAAAAAGATCCGCGTTTTCTTCAATACGACAGTGTGCTTTCCGTTGAGCCTGGTGCAAGCGGTGGTTTTTCTGCAGGATTATTAGCCACAGTAAAACTGAGCGATCGGTTTGAATTAAGAGCAGCGCCTCAACTCATAATTGGTGGGGCAAAAACATTTACCTATACACTTCAATACCCCAACTCACTTGAATCTGCAGTAGAGAAAAAAACACTTCCTTCTACAATATTTTCTTTGCCGTTGCAATTAAAATTTAATTCAGACCGCATTGATAATTTTCGTGTGTATATGATGACCGGCTTAACTTATGATGTTGACCTTGCCAGTAATTCGAACGAGCGCAATGCACAGGATCTTATAAAGCTGAATAAAATAGATTATGGTCTTGAAGCAGGCGTTGGATTTAATTTCTTCCTCAAGTTTGTAACACTTTCACCGGAGATAAAAATACATAACGGGCTTACCAACATTCATGACAGGGATCCCGATCTAAAATTCTCTAATGTGTTGGGTGATCTTAAATCACGCATGATTGTTTTCTCCATCAATATTGAGCCTTAATGTTGTGACTGCTTGGGGTTTTCGGCATGCACATCTGTTGGCCCTTTCTTTTTTGTTCGTTTGATGCCAAGAAAGGGCTGCATATAAACAGGAACAATTTGCCGTTTCTTCGACTGCTTAGCTAATACCGGTTTTTGGAATTCTACATAATATATTTTTAATAGAATAAAGAAGTAGGAGATAAGAAGCGGCCCGAATATCAATCCTAAAAACCCAAAATACTGCAACCCTAAAATTACCCCAAGCACCGTAATAATAGGATGAACATCAGCCATTTTTTTGGCGAGTATAAATCGCACAACGTTGTCGGCAGTACCCATAATTAAAGCGCCATATAATATCATAAAAACGCCTTGCCATGTATGCCCGATGATGAGCATGTATGCTGCTACCGGAACCCACACAAGGCCGGTTCCAACAACAGGTATAAAAGAAGTGAAGCCTGTTATTACCCCCCAAAACCCTGCTTCCTTCAAACCAATTATCCAAAAACAAAGGAAGCCTGCAAAACCTTGTACTACCGCTATTGCCGGAATACCTACTGCATTACTGAAAGTTTGGCGCACCAACTCATTTCCGAAAATTTTTATTTTATCTTTTTTGAAAGGAAGATATAGCACTATCGCAGCTTCCATGCGATTCATGTTTATCATCATAAAATAGAGAAAGAAATACATCATTATTACGGTAGAAACAAAACCGAGGCTTTTGTTCAATACAACAGATAACACATCTGATGCTTTAGACTTAATGGAATTTATTGTATCATCTGAAACAAGAGAAACATGAAATTTTTGTTGCAGCATTTCATCTGCCTGTTTTACTGAATTTGAAATTAAATCGGGGTTAGACAAGACGGCACTAATCTTGTTATACAACAAGCTTATCAGGCCGGCTACGGGAAGAAGAATAAGAAAGAAAGAAATAATGATAACTAATATCGCAGTCATATTTTTGCTCCAGCCTTTTTTTTGCACTAACCATCCTGCAAAAGGTTTACTTAAAATGTAAAAAGTTAGCGCTCCTAAAAAAGCAGGAAAAAATTGTTGAAGACTGGCAAAAAGAAAAAAAGCAAAAATTATTATTATAGCAAGAAAGATATAGCGGTTAATTTCTTTTACAGGATTTTTTTCCATTGGTCTAAATTAGTTAATGATAATTTTATTACTCAAATATTCATCCAATTAAATCTACAGTTATGACATCAGGACAAAAGTTTTTAGGAGGCATATTACTTGGCGTAGCAGCAGGCGTTGCCATTGCTTTATTTATCAATAGTGATAAAGGCCAGGAAATAATTTCTGATATATCTGATGCAGCAGGTGATGCAAAAGATAATATCAAAGGCAAATATTCAGACCTGGGAAAGCAATTGAAAGACTTACTTAAGAAAGGAAAAAGAGTGCTTGATGATGTTGAAGACAAGGTAAGCGAATATGCCGGCTAAGCAAAAGCGAATTACTCAATAAAAATTAAATAATGAACCAGGAAGAGAATTACTTTGAGAATACAAAAAGTAAGTTGAGGCAGTATGTTGATAAGCGCATATTGCTTTTACGATTGCAGGCAACAGAAAAAGTGTCAAGGCTTGCATCTGCTTTAATAACAATTACCGTTATTGTTATTGTTGCATTATTTCTTTTGATATTCTTAAGCTTTACGGCAGGATATTGGCTTGCATCATTAACAGGCAGTCTTGTTATTGGTTTCGGCATTGTCACCTTATTCTATCTTGTTCTTTTTCTTTTCGCTGCCTTGTTCCTTAGAAGAATGTTACAGGATTTTTTCGTCAATAAATTCATTAAACTCTTAACAAAAAAAGATTAAGCATGTTATCGAAAATCGTTGTTACAAAAGGTGAATATGATCTTTCGCATATAACAGATCTTAAAGAGTTGCGTGAAGAAATTCAATCTTTAAAACAAGACTTAAAAAAACAGGAGACTGAACTTGAAGTTGACATACGTAAACTTCCGAAACAGGCTGTAAAGTCAGCTACGGAAAACCTGTTACCTTCTTTCTTAAATAATTTAATAAGCAGCGGTACATGGAAATTATTGCTAAGCGGCGCAACAATGTTTGCAAACCCTTTTGCAAAAGGATTCAGTTTTAAAAAAAATATAGTAAGCTCAGCAAAAAAACTTGGGTTAATTACATTGGTAAAAACTGCGTATGGTTTGTGGAGCAGCAGGCGTGCGTCAAAAAAAAATGAGGCAACATTTAAACAGCCTGGCATTAAGAAACCTGCAGTTACCATGTTGAATACAAAAAGACCTAAGAAAAATTAGCATCTTCATCATCAAGCCTTTGCACCTCCTGTATTCCGTTTAATTGTTTCAGCCTGTTTACAAGATCTTCGAGCTCTTCTTTATCATGAACGAATACTTTTATCATTCCTTCAAATAAACCTTCACCGGATTCAATAGTAAGTGCAGAAATATTAATACCCAATTCACCACTTATTATGTTTGTTATTTTATTAATAACACCAACATCATCAATGCCGATGATTTTTACGCCGGTTAAGAAAGATATTTCTTTATTCTTTGCCCATTTTGTTTTTACAATGCGCGGAGCATAGTTAGCCATAAGCTGCGCTGCATTGGGACAATTCGTTCTATGAATGATAAGTCCCTTACCTGTACTTACAAATCCAAACACAAGATCTCCCGGAATAGGGCTGCAACATTTGGCGAGAGAATATTTTATTTTATCGCTGCTTTCGCCAAAGATTATTAGCTCAGAATCTTTTTTAGATGAATGTTTATATTCAGTTTCATGTTTTACTTCAACAACATTCTTTTGCAGCTTGGGCATTTCAAGTTTTCCACCAATTACAATTGCATCTTTTAGTTCCTTTAGTTCATTCCGCTTTATGGCAATGTTATAAAAGAAATCAAGCTGCGAAGGTGTTTTATAAAAACTTATAAGTTCATCAATATTCTGTTGGTTGAATGCAATATTCATATGCTCCAGCCTGCGCTGCAAAATACTTTTTCCATCTTCGGCAATATTTCTTTTTTCTTCTTTGAGTGAGTCTTTTATTTTGGCCCGCGCTTTTGCAGTAACCACAAACTTCAGCCAGTCTTCTGTAGGTTTTTGTTTATTGCTTGTAATTATCTCCACCTGGTCTCCGCTGCGCAATTTGTGACTGATAGGAACGAGTTTGTGATTCACTTTTGCACCGATACAACGGCTTCCAATTGCTGAATGTATCGTGAAAGCAAAGTCAAGGGCAGTGCTGTTTACAGGCAACATTTTTACATCACCCTTTGGTGTAAACACATAAATTTCTTCAGCAAGAAAACTGGTTTTAAAATCCTGCAAAAAATCAACACTATCTGTATCCTGGCTGCTTATTACTTCTCTTATTTGTGCAAACCATTTATCAAAGCGGTCTTCATCGGCACTGCCTTCTTTATATTTATAATGCGCAGCCAAACCTTTTTCAGCAATCTCATTCATACGGTTGGTGCGTATCTGCACTTCAACCCATTTTCCCTGCGGTCCCATTACAGTTGTATGCAACGCTTCATAGCCATTGCTTTTGGGATTGCTTATCCAATCGCGCAAACGTTCAGGCGAAGGCAGGTATTCGTCTGTGATCAATGAATACACTTTCCAGCATTCTTCTTTTTCTTTTTCGGGTGATGAATACACTATTATGCGAATGGCAAAAAGATCATACACTTCATCAAAATCAACGCCTTTCTTTTTCATTTTATTCCAGATGGAATGAATGCTTTTCGGCCTTCCATAAATATCAAAATTGAAACCTGCTTTTTTTAATTTCTCTTTTAATGGTTTGATGAATTCGTTGATGTAGCGGCTGCGTTCTCTTTTTGTTTCTGAAAGTTTTTGCGCAATTTCCCTGTAACCTTCCGGCTCAAGGTATTTCATTGAAAGGTCTTCAAGTTCTGTTTTAATATTATACAACCCCATACGGTGTGCAAGCGGCGCATACACCCAAATTGTTTCGCTGGAAATCTTTAATTGTTTTTCACGCTTCATATAATCAAGCGTGCGCATGTTGTGAAGGCGGTCTGCAAGCTTGATTAGAATTACACGTGGATCATCAGTAAGCGTAAGTAATATTTTTTTAAAATTCTCTGCCTGTTGACTAGTGCTTGTATCAATAACATTTGAAATTTTAGTAAGGCCATCAACAATACGTGCTATCTCGCCTCCAAATTCTCTTTCAACATCTTCAATAGTTACATCAGTATCTTCAACGGTATCGTGTAACAAAGAACAAATAGTAGAACGAACGCCAAGACCGATCTCTTCAACACAAATTATAGCTACCGCAATAGGATGCAAAATATAAGGCTCGCCGCTTTTGCGCCTCATGGTCTTATGTGCTTCGGCTGCAATTTCAAACGCGCGTCTTATCAATTCTTCATCGCCTTTTTTAAACTTTGGACGTAATACTTTTAGTAAAGCACGATATTGCCTGAGGATTAATTTCTTTTCCTGTTCCGGGGTAAGATTATATTTTGGTAATGTAACCTGTTGCTCAATTGCCTGTTCACTCATACACAACGAATTTACAAAAATGTACTGAAAGCATAGCTTATACCTGCTGACAGCAGTATTGACAATTAAGGAAATTAAAAAGTTGCAGAGAATTTTTAATATTTAATTGATGCATACAAATGATATTAATTAAACAACTTAATGCAGTTAATTAAAACCTGTTTTTTTGTACCTTAGGCTTATCTAATTGCTTGCCATTGATAAAAGTTAATGGTATGAAGTACGAATATTTTTTATATCCTCTTATTATATTATTCCTGGTATTAATTATAGTGAAGACTGTATTGTTTTTTTTAAGCACTACAAACCGGCGGATTCAGAATTGGTTCTTTTTCAGCAATTATTCTATTTACAATTCAAGAAATGATAAAAGCAAAAGACTAAAGCATTTGCAAAATAAATTAACGCTGGTTGTAATTGTTGTTGGCTTGCTTACCGTTATAGTTTTTTTTCTTCTGCGTGAATAAGACTTCGAAAATATTTCAGTACTAAAAAATATGAAATATTAATAAGCTCATCAGATATGCGAGCCCCGTCATATATATAAATTGAACGGTTGGCCATTTCCACGAACCGGTTTCTTTTCTTACAATAGCAAGTGTGCTCATGCATTGCATTGCAAAAACATAAAACACCATTAGCGATAAAGCTGCAGGTAGAGTATAAACTTTGGTTCCATCTTCATTTACGGCGCTTTGCATTTTCTGTTGCAAAGTGCTGTTGTCTTTATCTTCAACGCTGTATAACGTTGCCATTGTGCCCACAAAAACTTCTCTTGCGGCAAATGAAGTAATCAATGCAATACCTATTTTCCAATCGTAACCCAAAGGTTTAATAACAGGTTCAATTGTTTTACCTAAAATACCTGCAAAAGAGTTTTGAAGTTTTTCTGATTTATGTTGTTTCTCTATAACAACTGCCTGTTGTTCTGATTTATTTTGTTGCTGCAATACTGCATATTTTGCATCTACTGTGCGCATGCGGTCTGGCGGCCCATAATTGCTGAGAACCCATAATAATAAACTGATAAAAAGAATAACTCTTCCTGCATCGGTTACAAATATTTTTGCTTTTTCAATCATAGTAATTCCAACGTTTTTCCAACGTGGTGCGCGATAAACAGGCAACTCGAGAATGAAATAGCTTTTTTCTTTCATCTTAATGATGAACTTAAAACCATAACTAACAATAAGCGCCATTACGGTTCCTAAAAGATATAAGCCCATCATCACCAAACCCTGCAGGCTCAAAAAACCTAAATAATATTTATTGGGAATTACCAGTGCTATCAAAATTGTATAAACAGGTAATCGTGCGCTGCAACTCATTAAAGGTGTTACAAGAATTGTAAGCAACCTTTCTTTTTTATTCTCAATATTGCGCGTTGACATGATTGCAGGAACAGCACATGCAAAACCGCTGATCATCGGCATTACACTTTTGCCGTTCAATCCAACTTTACGCATCAGTTTATCACTCAAAAAACTTATGCGTGCCATGTAACCTGTATCTTCAAGCAAGGTTATCAATCCGAATAAAATCATTATTTGCGGAACGAAAACAAGAATGCCATTTAAGCCTGCGATTAAACCATTTATAATAAGATCGCTCCACCATGCTGTTGGTAAAACAGATGTTAACCACCCACTGATCTGCGAGAAACTCCAGTCGATAGCGTTCATCGGGTATTGCGCCAGCCAGAATATGCTTTGAAATAAAATAAACAAAACAACCAACAGTATTACATAACCCC
>JABDFS010000063.1:19787-22047 GCA_013286425.1 Bacteroidota bacterium | reverse complement strand
TGAATTTTCATTAGAAAAATCTTCTATTAAAGATGTCTGTATTAAATTAAATATTGATCGCCTCGGCCACATTTTTCCTTTTAAAGTAGATAAATTATCCGTGGTTACAATTGAAGGTTCAACCTCAACAATTGAAGAAAGACAGCATAACTTATGATTAAACGCACCATCTGCATAGAAAACCCTTGCCATCTCAAATGCCGCAATATGCAAATGGTGGTAAACTATGAACACATCAAAGGCTATGAAACCTTGCCTGAAAAAACAGTGCCTATTGAAGATATTGGTATGCTGGTATTAGAGCATCAGCAAATAACCCTCAGCCACTATTTATTAGATAAACTGGTAGCTAATAATGCAGCCGTGATTACCTGTAATGAAACACATCATCCAAGTGGTATGCTGTTGTCGCTGGAAAGTAATACTATTCAAAGCGAAAGATTCAGGGCACAAATAGAAGCAAGTGAACCATTAAAAAAACAATTGTGGCAACAAACGGTAAAAGCAAAGATCAGCAACCAGGCTGCCGTTTTAAAGCAATGGAATATTCAGCATAACTATCTTATCAAACTGGCGCAGGATGTAAAAAGCGGTGATGCCGGTAATAACGAGGCCAAAGGTGCGGCCTATTACTGGAGCCATTTGTTTCCTGATGCATGGCAATTTTTTCGCAAAAGGGAAGGTCCGCCACCTAATAATTTACTCAATTACGGCTATGCGATTTTACGGGCAACAATGGCAAGAGCTATTACCGGCGCAGGTTTATTACCCGCGCTTGGCATATTTCACCGCAACCGCTATAACGCCTATTGTCTCGCAGATGATATTATGGAGCCCTACAGGCCTTTTGTAGACGCAATTGTAAGAGGCATTATTGATAATACATCATCAGTTGAAACATTAACACAGGAACTGAAAGTGCAGTTGCTGAAGCTGCCAACGGTTGATGTATTGCTGGCTGAAGAAACCAGCCCGCTGATGATCGCTACACAGAGAACAGCTGCATCGCTGGCAAAATGTTATACCGGGGAACAGCGAAAATTGCTCTATCCTGAAATGCCATGAAGATTAACCGGTTAAACGCATATCGCATTATGTGGGTATTAGTGTTTTTCGATCTTCCTACAGAAACAAAAAAAGAGCGAAAGATATACGCCGACTTCCGCAAGAAAATATTGCAGGACGGATTTACAATGTTCCAGTTCAGCATTTACCTGCGCCATTGCAGCAGTATGCAAAATGCCGATGTGCATATAAAACGTGTAAAGAGAATTTTACCGGAAAAAGGGCATATCGGCATTATGACTATAACTGACAAGCAATTTGGGATGATGGAAATCTTTTATGGAAAGAAGCTTGCAGAACCACAAAACATTCCGCAGCAACTTGAATTATTTTAGCACGTTATTACGGGGAAACATTCGGTCACACTGCAATCAAAAGAGAAGGGCGGGGCGGCTATCGGTCAGACGGCTCTCAGCCGTCAGACCGCTCCAGGCTTCAAAACCTCATTGACAGGCATAAAGCAATCTGTACTTAAAAAAGTAAAAAGTCTGCAACATTTATAGAATTGCAGACTTTTAAACTCATTTTTACAATCCTGATTTTCTTTGAAACCCTTGCCTGTATTGACTTTTAGCTTAAGCTGTTGTTATCAAAGATCGTCAGAACTTAATTTGAAAGCAAATCACAACAACTCTTGATTATGCCTCTTAAAAAATATAGTTGTTATCAAAGATCGTCAGAACTTAATTTGAAAGCAAATCACAACAACAGCGACGGCACTTATAATAATACGGTGGTTGTTATCAAAGATCGTCAGAACTTAATTTGAAAGCAAATCACAACTGTCTTCCCATGCAACAGGGATTGCTTTGCGTTGTTATCAAAGATCGTCAGAACTTAATTTGAAAGCAAATCACAACATCAGGATCATCGGGATCCGGGCGGCCAAAGTTGTTATCAAAGATCGTCAGAACTTAATTTGAAAGCAAATCACAACTTTAAACATTCACTATATTTGCAGCTTACAGTTGTTATCAAAGATCGTCAGAACTTAATTTGAAAGCAAATCACAACAGTTTGAACGATTTTAAGCGATTCTTACTGTTGTTATCAAAGATCGTCAGAACTTAATTTGAAAGCAAATCACAACGAAGTGAGTCGGGTACTGCCGTTATTGCTTGTTGTTATCAAAGATCGTCAGAACTTAATTTGAAAGCAAATCACAACTTGCTTTTATGGTTACTCGTCGGTTATG
>JABDFS010000063.1:0-19777 GCA_013286425.1 Bacteroidota bacterium | reverse complement strand
ATTAAGTTCTGACGATCTTTGATAACAACTCCGGTAGTTTTGTCCCTGTGGTTCATTCAGTTGTGATTTGCTTTTATGGTTACTCGTCGGTTATGTGTTGTTATCAAAGATCGTCAGAACTTAATTTGAAAGCAAATCACAACAGAAGTAATGATGAAAAATATTTTTCTCAGTTGTTATCAAAGATCGTCAGAACTTAATTTGAAAGCAAATCACAACTACCTGGTTTATGGGACGTTGATCTTAGCCGTTGTTATCAAAGATCGTCAGAACTTAATTTGAAAGCAAATCACAACCACAGTTGACTCAATCCGTTCAACAACAAAGTTGTTATCAAAGATCGTCAGAACTTAATTTGAAAGCAAATCACAACAGGCACACCGGTTGTTTCGCAGTCAAAAAAGTTGTTATCAAAGATCGTCAGAACTTAATTTGAAAGCAAATCACAACAGAATTAGCTGCTGGCATATTAAAAGAGAAGTTGTTATCAAAGATCGTCAGAACTTAATTTGAAAGCAAATCACAACCAACAAGCACGCACGCTTTAAAATCGTTTTGTTGTTATCAAAGATCGTCAGAACTTAATTTGAAAGCAAATCACAACCACAGGAGCATCATCGGGGACTGATTTTGAGTTGTTATCAAAGATCGTCAGAACTTAATTTGAAAGCAAATCACAACTAGATGCATTCGTTTCATCACATGGAATTTGTTGTTATCAAAGATCGTCAGAACTTAATTTGAAAGCAAATCACAACAGCAACCGGGTAAAGCTTTAAGGCTTGTTCGTTGTTATCAAAGATCGTCAGAACTTAATTTGAAAGCAAATCACAACTAGCAAAGCCGAGAAGGCGCGTGCGTAGTCGTTGTTATCAAAGATCGTCAGAACTTAATTTGAAAGCAAATCACAACCAGATTTTACTTTGAAATCAAATTCATAACGTTGTTATCAAAGATCGTCAGAACTTAATTTGAAAGCAAATCACAACTTTGATGAACTTGTATAGCATGCTCTTTTAGTTGTTATCAAAGATCGTCAGAACTTAATTTGAAAGCAAATCACAACCAATTCAAAAAGTGACGCGCTGGCTTATCTGTTGTTATCAAAGATCGTCAGAACTTAATTTGAAAGCAAATCACAACTAATGTTGAAAGGCAACGACGAAAATAAATGTTGTTATCAAAGATCGTCAGAACTTAATTTGAAAGCAAATCACAACGAATTTGCCCGCTTTCTTCTATTACGATATGTTGTTATCAAAGATCGTCAGAACTTAATTTGAAAGCAAATCACAACTTAGTTGCATCTTCTGTTTCTTTTGGTGTGTTGTTATCAAAGATCGTCAGAACTTAATTTGAAAGCAAATCACAACTGCCTGCAATAGCAGCATATTTTTTTAAAAGTTGTTATCAAAGATCGTCAGAACTTAATTTGAAAGCAAATCACAACTGAATGAACCACAGGGACAAAACTACCGGAGTTGTTATCAAAGATCGTCAGAACTTAATTTGAAAGCAAATCACAACCGCGTATGCGTGGTTCATTCAGGCGTCGCCGTTGTTATCAAAGATCGTCAGAACTTAATTTGAAAGCAAATCACAACACTGATGAGCAAGCCGAAAAAGGTTACAGCGTTGTTATCAAAGATCGTCAGAACTTAATTTGAAAGCAAATCACAACAATAGTATCGTTGCTGCCCCATGGCGCGTAGTTGTTATCAAAGATCGTCAGAACTTAATTTGAAAGCAAATCACAACAATCTGCAGAAAGCAGTGCAACTTCTTTGTGTTGTTATCAAAGATCGTCAGAACTTAATTTGAAAGCAAATCACAACGCTCCGATAAGCTCTCATATACAAAGACCTGTTGTTATCAAAGATCGTCAGAACTTAAAAAACCAATCCAGGTTTCAACAGCATGGCCTTTTAATGCAGTTACGTTTAAGCTTGCTTTTTTGTCTTTTCTAAAGCCATTGTATAAACCAGGAACTGCCTGCTGTATACCCGGCGCATAAGCAACCAGGATCACTGTATCCTTAGCGGAGGCAATACCATCGGCGCTGTTATCCCGAACGCGTTGTTATTGCTGGCCTTCAGGGTTGGGGCACAGGTTGCTCAAAGTCGCTGGTGTCACTGGAATTTCAAAACTGCTTTATCTCAAGTGACTTCAGGACTTTAGTAACAAGCAAGCACAACCTGACGACTTTTAAAACTCTCCGGTTTAATACCGCATTAATGCTCCCCTTCAGGGGTTGGGGCAGCGCAAAAGATTATGCCCATTACGCATAAAACCTGTAACAGGGCCTATTGTGCCTATAAAGTCGCCTAAAATGCCACTGCTTTTTCCTGCCATAATATAAAAATTTAAAAGTGTCATAAAACAACCGCTTCCTTCAACCGGAAACGGCACCGAAGGCTTAAAACAAGGGAATTAAAAGGTACCAGATTCATATTTTCTACGATAAAAATACGATATTTCTTCGATGTATCTTCGATCTAATTGATCGAAGTTATATCGAAATTATATCGAAGAAATATCGAAGTTATATCGAAGAAATAAGTTATCAGGTACAAGTTTGCTTATACGTTCAATATTTCACAAAAACAGAGAAGACCCGGGAATAAAAGCGAATGAAAATTGTTGATTTATTCAAAAGTTCATGAAAGTATTACAGGGCCTGAATGCCTGTCTTATCTTTAAAAACAAATTTTCCTTTTTTGGAAACCTGTCATTGGCTTTGTGTATACGCCGGGGTATTGCGTTTTATATGCACGATTCCGTTAGATCAATATCTCTTAATCAATAAGACTGATTACAGGGTAGATGCCATACATCTATACAAACAGTTAAGATATTTTCTAAACATCCGTACAAGCCATTCTCATTTTATATTGCGCGAAAAACCTATGCGCAAAAAGTTCTTTTTAATTTCTGCTATTGTTTTATTTTTTTCTTTCTCAATACGTGCGCAAACTATTAATGAAAATACAGGGTGGTTTGCGTGGTTTAATAACTATAAATTCTCGAAGCATTTTGGCTTTTATGCTGATGTGCAAATTCGCTCTGCTGATAACTGGGATTATGTAAGAAATGTTTTAATCCGTCCCGGCCTTACCTATCATTTCAATTCAAAAAATAATGTAACTGTTGGTTACGCTTATGTTGGCAGTTATAACAAACTTCCTGAGCCTTCAAAAAATTCGCTTACAGAAAACAGGATCTGGGAACAATACATCAACAATGCAAAGTTTGGAAATGTGTCTTTGCAAAACCGTTTCAGGCTGGAACAAAGGTTTATTGAACAACAAACGCAAAATGTATTTGCACAACGGTTGCGCTATTTTGTAAGAACCATCATACCATTAACCAAACAACAACAGGCTTTCAACAAAGGGCCTTTTGCTGCTGTGCAGAATGAAATCTTTTTCAATATTCAAAACAAGGATAAACTAAATAACAGCATCTTTGATCAAAACCGCGTTTACTGTGCTATTGGTTATCGTTTCAGTAAAAAAGTTGACCTGGAAGCGGGTTATATGAATCAATATATAAACGGCGCAACAACCAATACTTCAAACAACATATTTCAAATGGCTTTGTACACGCGTTTTTAAAAGAGCTGTATAAATATTAATTCTAACTTAACTTCGGGATAAGGAAATTAAATTGGAACGTTATGAAATTTAAGATGACTGCAAAAAAATAAAGCACTTCGAGCGTCATTTCTGACGTAAGGAGAAATCTCTTAAAATTCTTGATATCAAATAATAGTTCTAAGCTAGCATTTTTCAATTTCAATCCATAAATCGATCCAATGTGGGTTTACTAAATTGATTAATCCGGGATATTTTCATTTTGGTTTCCAACTTTAATTTCCGAAGATTTCTCAATCGCATGAATGATTCGGGTAAAAGAAAATGATTTTGTAATGCTCTTTCGAAATGACGATCTTAATTAATCTTATCCTGAACTCACGTTAATTTTATTGTTGCTCAATGATATGTAGCACAAGGGAGTGACACAACCGTAAAACATCGCAGTTCATTGGCTGGTAACCTAAAAAAATAATTTATCATAGCTTCTGCTTACTTCAATTAATATTTAGTGAAGCAACTTACTTTTATTGTATGCAAAAGAATTTTTCTGTAACAGCGAATTATGTAAACATTGAAAGCAAAACAATACATGCAGCAGAGATATTTGTTGATGATGGCAGGATCAGTTCAATAAAACTAACAGGCGAAGAAAACACAACGCTGCTATATATGCTGCCCGGTTTTATAGACAGCCATGTGCATATTGAAAGCAGCATGCTGGTGCCTTCAGAATTCGCAAGATTGGCTGTTGTGCATGGCACGGTTGCTACGGTAAGCGATCCGCATGAGATAGCGAATGTATGCGGAATGAAAGGTGTTGAATACATGATCGGGAATGGCAAACAGGTAAATTTTAAATTCAATTTTGGTGCGCCGAGTTGTGTGCCCGCAACTGTTTTTGAAACAGCAGGCGCTGACTTAAACAGCAGTGATGTTGAGCAACTGTTGCAAAAACCGGAGATAAAATATTTAAGCGAGATGATGAATTTTCCCGGTGTGTTAATGCATGATGATGAAGTGATGAAAAAAATTGCGTCAGCAAAAAAATTAAACAAACCTGTTGATGGGCATGCGCCCGGTTTGCGCGGTGATGATGCAAAAAAATATATTGAAGCAGGTATTTCAACCGACCATGAATGTTTTACAGAAGAAGAAGCGCTGGATAAGCTGAAGTATGGAATGAAAATATTGATACGTGAAGGAAGCGCTGCAAAAAATTTTGAAGCATTGATCGGTTTGCTCAATAATCATCCGAACGAAATAATGTTTTGCAGCGATGATAAACATCCTGATAGTTTGGCGGAAGGGCATATAAATGTTTTATGCAGACGCGCAGTTGCAAAAAGCATTGATGTATTTAACGTGTTGCAGGCTGCCTGTATAAATCCTGTGCATCATTATAAGCCTGATGTTGGTTTGTTGAAGGAAAATGATGCGGCTGATTTTATTCTTGTGCATGATCTTAAAGAGTTCAAAGTTTATCAAACATATATTAATGGTGAACTTGTTGCTGAAAACGGAAAGACTTTTATTCAATCAGTCCCTGTGGAAACAATCAATAATTTTCCTGTTGATACGATCAGTGCGGATGAGCTTAAAGTTCCTGTTGACAGCTTTCCGTTTATTGATGATAAAATGCCTGTTATAGAAGCATTGGATGGGCAACTCATCACCAATAAAATATTTTCATCCCCTGGTATTAAAAACAATGAGTTAATCAGTGATGTTGAAAATGATATTTTAAAGATTGTTGTGGTTAACCGTTACAACAAAGCGCCTGTTGCAAAAGCATTTATTAAAAACTTCGGATTGAAGCAAGGTGCAATTGCTTCATCTGTTGCGCATGACAGTCACAATATTGTTGCAGTGGGTTGCAATGATGAATCATTGTTAAAAGCGATCAATCTTATCATTAAAGAAAAAGGCGGCGTGAGTTGTGTTGATGATAACGGCAACGAAAAAATTATTGCATTGCCTGTTGCAGGTTTAATGAGCAATGATGATGGTTACAAAGTAGCTGCTGATTATACTGCGATTGATAAAATGGCAAAAGAAATGGGCTCAATATTATCAGCACCATTTATGACGTTAAGCTTTATGGCGTTGTTGGTAATTCCGCACATAAAACTTAGTGATAAAGGTTTATTTAACGGCGACAGTTTCTCATTTTTTTGAATCGGCAACACTGTTGTTCACTGTATCGGCACTCATTACAGATAATGCAAGGCTGTCTGTCCCTTTAGGAAAATGATATTTTATTTTGAAGTTCTTTATGGCACCGGGTTGTATAACATCAGGCATTACATCTTCATGTTCTTCCACACGAATACCGTTTTTAAAACATAAGGTTTTTATGCGCGTGTTTTTGTAAACGGCAACAGATGCCGTGTTTATAAGTTTCCCTTTTATAACGGTTGCACCGAAGATATTTTTCTTATCGCCGGAAGATAATTTTATAAACTGCTGCGGATTATCGCTTTCTCTTTGAGCAAGGCTCACTTTATTTTCTTCATACGTTTTGTTATCAAACTTTTGTTTGCATGAGAACAAAACAAATGCGCAGCATATCGTAAGAAAAATTTTCATAGAAAAACGATTACGGGTTAAAACGTTATTGATTAATTTTTTATTGAGCTAAGCCTCCTGCCCCATCCAAACCGCTCCGCCAATGCTGCTTCGTGATGCGCCTGTAACAGAAGCAAGCACTGTATTTTCTTCACGCCAGCGCAACACTCCCAGCAGGGCCATTATCAAAGCTTCTTTGTATAATACAATATTATTTTCAGCAATAATAACTTCAACATATGATATTGCTAAATTTTCGTTTATTTTTTTTACCAGCGTTTTATTAAAAGCGCCGCCACCCGTTACTAATAATTTGAATTGATTCTTGCCAGCAGCTTTATCAATTATTATTTGTTGAACTGATTCGCTTATTTGATGAGCAATGTGTTCCGAGTAAGTTCTTAATGCATCTGCAGTATCTAAATTGAATGATGTTATCAGCGGATACACAACATCAGTCCCAAAATTATTCGATAATGATTTTGGCGGAAGCAATTTGTAATAATCAAGTTTATTCAGTGCATCAAACAAAGCATTGTTCACTTCTCCCCTTTCAGCGATAGCACCATTTTCATCATATTCTTTTCCTTCTTTCTGTGCAAGCATGTTCAACACACGGTTGGCAGCGCAAACATCAAATGCAATAAATTCTTTTTCGTGTTGAAAAGAAAGATTGGCAATGCCACCGATGTTCAGGTAAAAATCAAAACCGGGAAATAATAATTTTTCACCCAGCGGAACAATGGGCGCACCTTGTCCGCCAAATGCAACATCAATGCTGCGCAGATCATTTACCACATTGATTCCTGTTAATGCAGCCAGTGTTGCGCCGCAACCAAGTTGAGTTGTAAATCCTGATTGTGGTTCATGAAAAACGGTATGCCCATGCGATGCAATTAATTGCACCTGGTGATACAGATCATTCTCTTCAATGAATGCATTTACTTGTTCTGCAAGATATTTTCCATACTCAGCATGCAATAAAAAGTAATCATATGCAGATAAATTTTTTGCATTGATCAATTTTTGTTTCCACGCATTGTTATATACATAACATGCTGCAGCTTTTATATTGTAATTCCATTCACCGCGGCTTTCTTCCAGCTCTGCAAACACAATATCTAATCCATCTAAAGATGATCCGCTCATTAACCCGATTGCTCTGTATACCATGCGTCAAAAATAAAAAGTATTGTTGCTTGCGTTTATATCAAGCAACTAAATTGTTATTGTTACTTTCTTTTCTCTCAAGTAAACAAATTATTTTTTATCGCTCAAGGCCGCTGGGCCTCGCTCATGCAACGGCGCTGCCTGCGCTTCTTTGAAAAAATATCCTGCGGATTTTTTCAATTCCAACATTCGTTGGAACCGAACCGCAAGAGGCGCCTAACGCATGAGCTGGTGTAACGTGTGCAACACGTGGTTACTTATTACCTATGATTTATAGCAATCTCTATAATCCTTTAATCACATAAATCGTGGTTCGGACAACTATTCTTTATTCTTCGTGTCAATGATAATTGTTACCGGGCCATCATTTAGCAATTGCACTTTCATGTCTGCACCAAATGTTCCGGTTTGAATTTTTTTATTGATATCTTTTTCAAGCTGCGTTATCATTTGTTCATATAGTGGAATCGCAACACCTGGTTTACTTGCGCGTATATAAGATGGCCGGTTACCTTTTTTTGTTGAAGCATGTAACGTGAATTGACTCACTAATAAAATATCGCCGTTAATATCTTTCAGGCTGATGTTCATTACACCATTGGCATCATTAAAAATCCTTATGTTGATAATTTTGCTGCTCAGCCATTCGATATCTTCTGTTGAATCAGCATCTTCAATTCCCAACAAAACCAATAAACCATTTTTAATACTACCTGTTATTTTTTCATCAACGGTAACAGAAGCTTCTGAAACTCGTTGTATAACTGCGCGCATGTTGATTAATTTTGTTTAAAGTTTTTAAAGATAGGTTTATGGAAATTGATATAAGCACTGAAATAATTTTTCAAACAGCCCGCAGCGGCGGCAAAGGCGGACAGAATGTAAATAAAGTGGAAACGATGGTTGAAGGCCGTTGGTTGGTCGATGCTTCATCATTGATCACTGATCAACAAAAAGAATTGATAAAACAAAACCTTTCTAACCGCATAACTGCAGATGGTTTTTTATTGATAAAATCACAAAGCGAAAGAACACAATTAGGTAATAAAGAGTCAGTTATAAATAAGATGAATGAAGTTGTAAGCAAGGCTTTAATTCCAAAGAAAAAGCGCATTGCATCCAAAATGCCGAGAGCAATAAAAGAGAAAATATTGCAGGATAAGAAACAAAAATCATCAGTAAAAGAAGGCAGAAAAAAACTGAGAAAAGGAGATTATTAGTTCCTGTTATTTAACTGCGATCATTGATATTTCAATATTTACATTCATTGGTAAACCGCCCACCTGTATTGTTTCTCTTGCAGGATAAGGTGCAATGAAATAAGAACTGTACACATTATTTACTGTTACATAATCGTTCATATCTTTTAGAAAAATACTGCTCTTCACAACATGACTAAAATCAATACCTGCAGCTTTTAAAATTGCAGATAAATTTTCCATCACCTGTTTTGTTTCTGTTCCGATGTTTTCCATCTTAAATGCATTGGTGAAAGGATCGCGTGCAAACTGTGCAGAAACAAATACAAGGTTGCCAGTAGTTACTGCCTGGCTAAATGGTCCTATCGGTTCAGGTGCATTTGAAGAAAATACTGCTGTTTTCATTGTATATTTTTATTAAAAATCTGATCGTGTAAGATGAGCTGATAAATGATTTTGAAATAATGCTTCATGTGTAGCCATGTTTAACTCATAATGAAAATTGTTTTCATTAACTAAAAATATCCTTTGTGATGCAATCGTCTTTACATCATTTGACACAACAACACTATTGAAAACAAAACTGTTCTCATTGCTTTCTACTAAAACATATGTTTCAATACGGCCACCAACCTGTACACTATGCAGAAGAATTTTATCATCTTTCAATAGTATAAAACCTGTATCCCAGAATACTGTATGCCCGTTTTTATCAGTGTTGTTTTTATACAAAGTTTTTTGTGAGAAGAGCAATGCATCTTTATATGCATCAGGAATAAATTCCAGTTGCTCTGTATAAGCCGTATCATCAATGGTTGGAAATTTCGCAAAGCCTTCGCCACTCCATTTACCGGCAAACATTTTTTTTATCTGTGTTAAAGCTTCTTTCATACCGGCAAAATAAAATATCTTTAAACAGGAACACTTCAATATTGAATGAAACGTGATCGCAATGAAAGAACATTTTAAACAAACCGCCGCATTAATTGCCGAACCTGTAAGGGCTACTGTTTTATGGACGTTATTAGATGGCAAATCGTTTACAGCATCTGAGTTAGCCATTGCAGCAGATACATCAGCTTCCAACATCAGCATGCATCTTTCCAAATTGCTAAATGCAGGATTATTGAAAGCAGAAAATCATGGCAGGCATCGCTATTATTCATTTGCAAGAAAAGAGATTGCGTACGCCGTTGAAGCATTGAATACATTAATACCATCATCTTCAAAAAAAATGATGCATGATGATGATATTATTGCTCCGGTACGCCAATGCAGAACCTGCTATGATCATCTTGCTGGTAAAACAGGCGTTGCCATTACTGATGCGTTATTAAAGCAAAGGATCATTGCAGCAGATGATAATTATTTTGGACTGACAGTTAAAGGCAAAAAATGGTTTCTTGAATGGGATATTGATACAGATGCGTTGCAACAACAGCGCCGCTCCTTTTTACGCCCATGCCTTGACTGGAGTGAACGCCGTTATCATATGGCAGGCTCACTGGCAGCAGCACTATTAGACAAAATGTTATTACAGGACTGGGTAAGAAGAACAAAAAATTCACGCGCAGTTGTGGTTACTGCCAAAGGACAAAAGAATTTATACGACAGGTTGAAAGTCGTGGCTTGATATAATTCTTACGCTTTCTTTTTATCAACCTCTTTTATCAATCTTACTGTAAAAAATCCAAGCACAATAAGCATGATTATAATGGCAGGCCATATCCATTTTGAAGAAAAAGTTTCTCCTGCAGTTGGTTTATTTGAATTTATATTTTCAAATGAAATAATATTCAACGCAGGAATATTATAAGAAATGCTATCCTGAAATTGCCTAAGATCATAAACAGGTTTAACTGCAGTTGAATCATGCATAAGCAAATAATATTCTTTGCCTGGTTCAAGATAAGCAACAGCCTGTTTGCTCTCCTGTTCAGTTAAAACAGAATCAACTGTCAACACAGGATTATCGCCGTTATAGATTTTGATAATAAAGTTTGTGTCGTTACAATCAGGCAAATCAAAAACGGCATCTTTACCTGAAACCAATTCAAATGATGAAATGCCTTCGCTTGTTATAACATCTACATTTCTTTTATAAAAATGCGGGCCTTTTATCAATAACCTTATTCTATCAAAATGATAAGATGCATGTTGACCGGTCTTCACATAGCTAATATTATCTGTGCTGTCGGTTTGCGTAAATGCAGATGCAGGATTCGTTAAGTAAGATAAAGACTGCTTGTGTTCAACATCAATATACATACCTGCTTCAATAATATTTAAAGGATTATTCTTCCTGTTATCAATTACTATTTTCAGGAACTTATATGAACTGGTTGGAAAATGTATTGTTTGAACATATTTATCTGAATCGGTTATAAATTCTTTTTGAAAATTAATGTCTTCATCAATCGTAAACCACGATTGCATATCATCGCTTCCGCTGATAGTTGCAGTTCTTGTTACAGCGGCGTTTCTTAACATCAAAGCGATCATTGAAATCTTTCTTGTATCTGTATTTTGTATAACAAGTATTGAACGCCCACTGTCCGCCAGTTCATTTTTTATTATTGAAAGCCTTATATAATCGTGTGCCGAGAAAGCCGGTTGTGTTGTTCTTAAAATGTATGGAACAAATTTCCCTTTGTCATCAGCAATACGCAGGTCGCGAAAGTCTTTTGCAACATAACTGCTCAATTGCGGTGTAATGTTTACAGCATAAAAACCGGTTGCAGTTACAGCATCCAATTTTGCTTTTACAGAAAAACTTTGCGCATTGGTTGTGGCACAAAAAGCAACTAATGTGAGAACGATAATATTATTCTTTCTCATCAGTATCATCAATGATCAGTTTTTTTAAACGCTGGTACATAAAGGAAACAGTAAGCAATAACACACCTAATAAAATAAAGGCAACTATTTTTCCGCCCGGCGGTATATTCTTCAGATCAAATACAAAAAGCTTGATAAGCGTTACGCCGAAAAGAACTAATGCAATTACGCGCAATGTCTTAAACCCATAACGCATCCCCAGCCAGATGCATGTAAATGATAATAACCCCCACACAATACTTAGGCCTGCTTTGTTATATAAATTCTCCGCATCAGTAAAAGAGTTTGGATTTTGATAAACAAGCCACACATAAATATTCTTTATTTCAACACTAAAAAATATTATAACAATGATTGCGGTGATGCATGTAAAGGCGGGTAATAATTCTTTTAGTTTATCATGCTGCTGCCGCACCAGGCTTATCATTTTATAAATAAGCAACAACAGTAAAACAATGCCTGCCCAGTGAGCAAGAAAATGCCATTGCAAACTATTTGTTTGCAATAAAAGTCTTTCTGTGGTATAACTGTTTCCTATGTTCAATAAATAATAAACAATAGCCGCTGCAGCAAGAAAAGGCTGCGTGAAATAGCCGGTCTTTATTTTTAAAACAGGCAACAGTAATATCAATACCAGAATAAAAGCAGGTATATATAACAACAGGTAGGTGTATTGCAAACCCGTGCCGCTGTAACGCGTGCTGAACTGGTAACATATCTCAAGCACACCCGATATAAAAAACAAAACAACAGATGTTATTGTATAAAACAATTGCATTGCATTGTTGGAAATGCCTTTCAGGTAAAAACTATCTGCTTCTTTTTTCATCAGGTAAGCCATTACACCCATTGAAACCGCACAGAAAACAGTTGTGGTAAATCCTTTATTGATGATAACAGTCAACAGGTTTGAATGAATTACATATACCTGTTCCCAATCCATCAGCAAGCTGATCAACATTAGAATTGTAATGAATACAGAAGCGATCTTTAATAAACGAATGAATGATTTCTGGTACAACCAAAACAACAAAACAAGTTCTGCTGCCCAGAAAATAGTTATATAATTTCCTTCCAATTGAACAGGCGCTGCCAGCGAAATGAATGTAAGCGTAACACCGATCAGCAGGTAAATAAAATTCCTGTCGATGTTCTTTCTTTTATAGAAGAAGGTTGCCAGCAGTAAATTAACGACACCCAGTATTGCTGTGAACAAACCTTTATACTCCGGATGCCATTGATGCAATAAAAAAATACCCGCTGAATAATAACCAACATTCGTCAAAATAAGCAGTGACACATCGGGAAAACTGAACTTCACTTCTTTCTTCAGATACAATAGCATGTTTATGATAAGAAACATCAGGTAGAAAACTGTTCCGAATAAAAATGTTCCCGAATAAGAAAATGTTTTGGATGAATTGTTGGCTCCGATCCACGCGCCGTATATCAACGCAGTAAAAGCGAATGCAATAAAATGCAGTGCATGCCATCGCTTGTAAAAAGCCAGTACGATCAACCCGCTGTTTAAAATGCACAAATACGTAAAGAGTATAACATAATTTCCTTCACCTGTGCTTACCAAAAATGGTGTGATAAAACCGCCGATGGTTGCCAGTATTGCAAGCTCTAACCTGTCGTACAAAAGAGATAGCGTTACAGCAAATGCTGTAATGATCACCATAATAATAAATGCAGCGGACTGGCTGATTAAATTATATTGATGAAAAGCAAAAGCAATGGTGAAATAAAAAACAGTCAACCCGCCGCCAACAAGCACAGAACTGAAAGAGCGGTAATTCTTACGCAGCCTGTGTGCAACAAAAATGAGAATAATGCCGCAAAATAAACCTATGCATACGCGGCCTGTTTCATTTATCCAGTCCTGGTCAATGGCATATTTTACAAAAAACGCAATGCCGAGTATCAACACTGCAATACCAATTTTATTAATAAGATTTTCGCCGATGAATTTTTCCATATCAGGATTATTCTTCAGCCATGTTTGAAACCAGCTTTCTTTAACCGGTTGTAAAGGCAACTGGGCAGCCGGTACTTCTTCTTTTGATTCTTTCCCCGGGAATTGTTGTGCTGTTGTTTCTGTTAATGGTTCTTCAACAGGTTTTATTGGTAAAGGCTTTTCGGTTATAACAGGTTTAAAAACAGGTTTTATTTCTTCTGCAGGTTTTGGTATTTCCCGTTCTTTCTTTTCAATAATTGGTGATACCTGCTGTACAATTTTTTTATCCCATTGCATCAGGTTTATCTTTTCATTCAAAGCTTTAATTCTATCATCGAGGTTATGAATGGTGCGGTTTAAATTATCAGTTGAAGTTTTAGTTGAACTTATTTTCACCAGGATCACTATCAGTAAAATAAGAATGACAAGAAACAGTAGCAGGCTCATGTTAGTCAGAGTTTATGAATGAAACCGGCGCGAATGTAAATAAATAAAAGTATGCACTGAAGTTATAAACATAGCCGATTCGTTTTATGAGTTATCTTTTATATGATATCCTTTTTGCTTTAGCGTCAATAAATTTTATTCTGCCACGCTATTCCTATAACAGATAATTTGTTGTATCTATGCGCTCTAATAAACCAAACTATTTGCCTAAACAATAGTCTATTTTTAAAATCATATCAGCCATAATTAAACAAAATTCTTAAACCAAAACTTTCATTGAATGAAGCAGGTAATGCTACTCTTACTGATTGCAGTTGTATGTTATTGCAAGCAGCTTTCGGCTCAAACACTTGACACAAAATTTGCTACTGCTGATGGCCCCGTCTACTCTACATTACAAAACGGTGACACCGTGTACATTGGCGGAAGCTTTTCACAAGTAGGCATTGACAGGAAAAAACTTGCGCGCTTTAAACCAGGCAGTATTACGCCAGATCAGGACTTTCCCGGCTTTGGTGAATATGGCTCGACTGTATCGGCTATTGAATCTGACAGTGCAGGTGGCTTTTATTTAGCTGGCAATTTTTATGATTTTAACGGAACATCTATTGATGCGTCTATCATTCATGTATTAAGTAATGGGTCGCTTGATCCAAATTTTAAACAAGCAACCAGTGGAGCAATTTATGCTTTAAAAAAAGTAGGGAACAAGTTATACGTTGGTGGTTCTTTTTATTATTTACAAGGAGAATACATAACAAATCTCGGTGAATTAAACGCTACTACAGGCGATCTGGATAGTTGGCGTCCAGATTTACCGGGTGGTGATGTTACCAAAATAGATGCGAACGATTCTCTTATATTTATAAAAGGCTATTTCAGTAGCGTGGGTAATGAGCAAACTCCTGATCAATTTGCTGCTTTGAAAAAAAGTAATGGCAAAATCATACCTGATTTCCCATCATGCGATGCATTGGTAACAGGTTTTAAAATAGATAAAAATACATTGTATGTTGGCGGTAATTTTAATAATGTCGGATATAATAAAACAGGTGTTGGAAAGGCAAATCAATCAGATGCATCTTTAAATTTATCATTCCCATCAACCAATGGCAATGTATGGTGTATACAACCAGATGGAAGAGGTGGTTATTATATTGGCGGTAGTTTTACAATGGTAGGTAATTTAGGCCGCAATTACCTTGCCCATATATTACCAGGTGGTGCAGTAGATCTTAATTTTTATGCTGATGTAAATAACATAGTTTATTGCATGGCAACAGATAGTACGAACCTATATTTTGGAGGAGATTTTACCCAGGTTAACGGTGCTGTTCGTAACCATGCTGCATCAGTAACTTTAAGCACAGGCAGCTTAACGAAATTTGATCCTGATGCAAACGGTGCCGTATATACATTAGCATTATACGGAGGCACTGTATATATGGGTGGTGGATTTTCTTTACTAAAAGGAAAAAGCCGTAATTACGCAGGAGCTGTTACAACCAAAAATGTTTTAACACCCTGGTCGCCCTCTCTCAGTAATTATGTATACAAAATACTTATAAACACCAATGGTTCATCTGCATTTTTAGGAGGCACATTCACTACTGTCAGAGGAAAAGACTTGCCATACCTGGCAAAAGTAAATACAACAACGGGCGCTCCTTCACGTTGGCGTCCTGCACCCAACAATCTTGTAAACTGCATGGCTTTAAATGGAAATGTATTGTACATAAAAGGTCTTTTTTATTCAGTAAACGGCCAAAATCGCCAGGGCTTCGCGGCAATAGATACAGGCTCAAATAATCCGACAGCATTAAAAGCTGATATTAATAATTACTACACTTATAGTTATGGATTTAATGATCTGAATATAAACAATGGAAAATTATACATTGCCGGCGCTTTCACTACAATCCAGGATTCTGCAAGAACGAACATTGCACGATTAGACCTCGCCTCCGGTATAATTGACAATTGGAATGGAAACAAATCTATAAGCCCTAATAACACATTACTTAGTGTTTGTGCCGACCGGAATGACGTTATATTCGGGGGAGCTTTTAATTTCCTTGGTGAATCTGCATCCAATCATATGGCTGCAATAGATTTAAGCAGTGGAAATTTTGCAATTAAAAAATGGCAACCCCAGGTACTTAATTTTTACAGTCCCACTATTAATGATATTGTTCATTATGGTAATACTGTTTTTGCTGCGGGCGCTTTTAGTTATGATACCTCAACTACAGGGAAATATTCATATGTTAGTGGCAGTAATCTTATTGCATTGGATGATTCTACAGGAAAAATTATTCATCAATTCACACAATATCCGAATGAACAAATTAATCAGCTCAAAGTTTTTGATAATAAGTTAATAGCATCTGGTTATTTTTCTGAAATTGACAGTATAGGGGCTTATAAAGTGGTTGCACAGAGATATTATGTAGCAGGCTATGATTTAAAAACCCTAAAACTATCACCAGATACTTATGACCCTAACTATTCAGTTCATCTGATTACTGATTCAGCAGGAAACCTTGTAATGGCAGGCGACTTTACATTGGTAAAAACTGTTAGTCGTTTCAACCTTGCTGCACTTGATCTGAATACAGGTTTGCCAACATCCTGGAATCCTTTCGTAATGGGAAATGTAATGGCTTTGGCCATTAAGGATAGTACGCTCTTTTTAGGAGGTCAATTTTCTTCCATAGGAACAGATTATCAATCTCATTCAAATCTTGCAGCAGTAAGCATAAAAACAGGGAAACCGCTTCAAAACTGGTCTGCAGATGTAGATAATACAGTGTATGCATTGACAATAAAAGACAATACACTATATGTTGGAGGTGCTTTCAATACCATTAAGAATGTAAGCCGCAATTATGCTGCAGCAGTAAAAACAGCAAATGGTACAGTGTTGTCATGGGATCCTAATCCTGATGGCACTATTTATACAATTTTACCAGTCAATAACTGGGTATACTTAGGTGGTAATTTTTATAACATTAAGAGCAGCACAAGGCAATACCTTGCAAAAGTTTCAGCTTCTACAGCAGGTCTTTCAGGCTGGAATCCCAATCCTGACGGTATTGCTTATTCAATTATAAATTCGGGCAGGAATATTTTTGTGGGTGGTTCTTTTCAAAACATAGGTTCAAAATCCCGTTATGCATTGGCAGCTTTCGATACCAGCACGAATGCTTTAACATCATTTAATGCGGCACTTCAAAGCGATTACCCATCAATAGAATCAATGACTGCCTATGGCAGAAACCTTTATTTTGGAATTAGCGATATGACACAAACGATTGGTGATTCAACAAGAGGTTCTTTGGCAGGTATAGATACTGTTACAAAGGCAGCGTTGGCTTTTAACCCGATGCCATCAAGTCCTTTTTATGGTAATTCCAATAATTTCTTTTTTGCCGGAAGAAATAAACTATTTGTAGGTGGTTACTGGTATCGTTTAGGTTCAAATATTTCACCTTCTAATTTTGCAGTGTTTACTTTAGAACCACAAAACCAGGCATCGGCTTTAAGTTTTACAAATATTCAAACTAAGTCTGCCATCATAAATTTTACATCAGGCGGCGGGGAAAGCCGGATTGTTGTAGTAAAAGAGGGTGGGCAACCATCAGCACCTACAGATGGCAAAGCTTATATGCCAAATACAATTTTCAAAAAAGGAGATTCAACAGCCTCTCAAAGTTTTGTGGTGTATAACGGAAAAGGAAACAATGTAAATGTTACCAATCTAATACCTGGCCGTTCCTATACAGTAAGTGTATATGAATATAATGGTTCGGGGAATGCCTCAGATTATTTGACTTATTCTCCATTAACAGGAACTTTCACTACGCCTTCCAACCTATCTTCTCCGGTAACTGAAAATAAATCAGCGGCTGTGGCAGAACAATTAACACATCCGGGAATTTATCCTAATCCTGCTGCGAATGAATGTACAATTACTTTTTTCGCCAACGGTAATGAAAACTATACTATTAATATTCTTAATTTAAAAGGTAATGTGCTTATGCGCAATAGTGTTGCTTCAACAAAAGGAATGAACAATTTTAAAGTAAATATTTCTAACCTTGCAGCCGGAACTTATATTGTAAGTATTAATGACCAAACAGGCAAGCAAAATAATTTGAAGTTGATCAAACAATAATTTTGTTATAGTTATACAAAAGTAAAACCGTAATAATTATTACGGTTTTTTTGTCTGTAGTAATAATATTTTTGCCAAAACAATTTTGATTGAGCAGCATTAAAAAACTGGCGGGACAAACATTCTGGTACGGATTAAGCAGCATTGCAGCGCGTTTCATCAACTATCTTCTTACACCATACCTTACTTATTCAACACTTATCAGCAAAGCGAACTATGGGCAAATGAATGCCGTTTACGCAGCCATTCCTTTGTTCAATACCATTTTTGCTTATGGTATGGAAACGGCTTACTTCCGTTTCATGCGCAAAGACACAGACCATGATGCGGTGAATAATACAGCCACTATAAGTTTACTGGTAAGTTCTGTTTTATTAAGCGCTGTATTATGGATGAATCAAAGCTGGCTGGGAAAAATTGCAACGGTAAGTGAGTATCCTGAACTGATCAAGCTTGCCATCATCATTATATTTTTAGATGCATTGAACACCATTCCTTTTGCGCGCCTGCGTTATGAAGGAAGGCCAAGGCAGTTTGCACTCATTCAAATTGCCAACATACTTATCACGTTAGTATTTACTGTTTTCTTTTTGAGTTATTGTCCCGCTAAAGCAAAGTCAGATCCAAATAGCTGGGCTGTGCTGATCTATAATCCCAAAACAAATCCTATCGTATATGTTTTGCTTGCCAATGCCATCGCTTCTTTTTTCACATTGGTGTTTTTGGCAAAAAGGCTTTTCCCAAAAAAATGGAAATTCAACTTTACTTTATGGAAGATCATGATGGGATATGCATTGCCTATTTTAATTGCAGGAATGGGCGGTATGATCAATGAAACATTCGACCGTTTAATGCTTGGATGGTGGTTACCGGGAACTGTTGAATACGCCGATGAACAAAGAGGAATTTACGGCGCCTGTTATAAACTTTCTATTTTAATTACATTATTCATACAGGCTTTCAGAATGGGCGCAGAGCCTTTCTTTTTTAAACAGGCTGAAGGGCAAAACCCGCAAAAAGTATATGCGCGTGTAACAAAGTTTTTCGTGATAACAGTAGCTGTAATGTTCCTGTTTGTTACATTGTTTTTGCCGGTGTGGAAATATTTTATCGACCCCAAATATTGGGAAGGCTTAAAGGTTGTTCCGATACTCCTGCTGGCAAATATGTGCCTTGGTATTTACTATAATCTCAGCATCTGGTATAAGATCACCAACAGAACAATTGCCGGCGCTACCATTACTTTGGTAGGCACTGCCATCACCATTCTTATAAACTTTTTCTTTATTCCCAAATACAGTTATGTTGCTTCAGCCTGGGCAACTTTTCTCTGTTATTTCAGCATGATGCTGATAAGTTATTTATGGGGACAAAAAGAATATCATATACCATACGCCTGGAAGAAATTGGTAGCCTACCTGGTTATCTCGTTGCTGTTATTCTTTTTGCACAATGGCATTACAAAGATGTATAGCAATACCGTGTTCAGCATAACGTTTGCAGTGGCTCTTATTCTTGCTTTTCTATTGTTTATTATTAAGATTGAAAAGAAGGAGTTTGCGCAATTACCTTATGTTGGCGCTTTGGTGAAGAGATTTTTGTAACAGCAACCCGGTTTCCTTTAAATCCTTATCGTATTTCAATAATAATCCATTAATTACCTGCAGGCATATTTAGCCGCTTTATCATCACTATTTAACCGGCATTTCTTCGCTCCTGTAGCGAATATATACCTAATAAATACCTTTTAATCATCACAAGGCAGTTTAGAGAACGCCAGGTGACAAGCAATAATAAACCGGGATTTACACACTATTACACAAAT
>JABDFS010000062.1 GCA_013286425.1 Bacteroidota bacterium | reverse complement strand
GTGTTTTACTAATATTTACTTTTATGATTGAAGAATATTGAATACTTCCATCTTTATTGATAGCTTTTATTCTATAAAAATTACTGCCATTTAAAGGCGACACATCAAACCACGTATAATTATTTTCTACAGCTGTTTTTGTTTTTGCAGGAATATTCTCAATCTTGTTGAAATGAAAACTGTTGTTGCTTCTTTCAACATCATAACTACTGATGCTTATTTCATTCGAACCAGTCCATGATGTTTGCACACCTTTATCAAAAGCATATGCATTAAAGTTTATGAGCGATACTGCTAAAACATTTTTAGTTGTATCAGCAAAAACCCATGCAGCACCGAGCGGATTATTTTCGGGGCCGCCAATAATTGCCGTATTTCCATCAGCGCTTATAGTAACTGACCAGCCTTGTTTTGGCGCTGCTGTATAGCCTGTGCCTAATAATTTATTTGAAGTTTGTATCCATCCATTACTGTTGTGCGTGTAAACCCATGAGCCACCAACATAACTGCTGTCTGCTGGTCCGCCAACAATTGCAGTATTTCCATCAGCGCTTAAACTTACACTCCAACCTTGTTCGGCACCTTGTGATGCATCTGATGCAAATAATTTATTGCCCTGTTGGCTCCATATGTTTCCGTTGCGTGTAAATATCCATGCAGCGCCGTTATAATAGTTTGCTGTGTTATCAGATGAAGAACTATCCAGGTCAAACGGGCCGCCGATAATTATTGTATTTCCATCAGCACTTGTTGCAACTGAAGTGCCTTGTTGAATGCCTCCTAAAAAAGACCTGTTGCCTCCAGTGCCAACCAATTTATTTCCCTGTTGTATAAATGCGCTACCACTGCGTGAAAAAGCCCAAACACCACCTACATCATTATTATCATTTGGACCACCAATAAAAGCAGTGTTTCCATCAGCACTTATAGCAACGGCGCTGCCCATTTGAACACTTTCGCGAATAAGTGTGCCTTGTTCATTTATAATATTGGTATAACCTGTACCAATTAATTTTTGTTGTTCTGTCCATACATTATTACTGCGTGTGAATATCCATGCAGCACCAACATAATTGCTATCGCGGCGACCGCCGATGATCGCAGTGTTACCATCGGCACTAATGCTTACAGCGTAGCCTTGTTCAGGTGTTGCACCTTGTACAATTATTGCACCTGAACCAACCAATTTATTTCCCTGCTGAGACCATACATTATTTTTATCGCGGACAAATGCCCATGCCGCACCGCTAAAACCATTATCACCAATGCCACCTTCCACAATGGTATTTCCATCAGCACTTATAGCTACTGAATAACCCTGGTCAGCATTGCCTGTTGCACCTGCTCCTGTTAATTCATTTCCCTGTTGCATCCAAACATTATTTGTTCTTGTATAGATCCATACACCACCTGCACTATTGTTGGCATAAGGACCGCCAACAACAGCTGTATTTCCATCAGCGCTTACAGCAACTGCAAAACCTTCCTGTGGATCTGATGCAACAGTGTTGTCAAATAATTTATCACTAAGTTGTTTTGTGGGTGGAATTGATTGATGAATGATGATCTCATCTGCATAAACAGAATGGCCGCCACTGATTGATGTGATATCAATGCTATAACCTGTTGTAGTGCCCGGCATAATCATGGCAACTACTTCAGTATCGGTAATAGAAATGATCAGCTCATTTGTAGTATGAAATGTTACAGTTTTAGAGTACTGCATATTATTGCCTTTTAAGTGCACAAGGCTTCCTATAAAAGCGTTGAGTGGAAACACAGATTGTATATCGGGTATTTGTGCGTGCAGTTGAAGCATAAGGAAGATTAGAAAAATGCTTGTGACACATTTGTTTTTCATGTTTAAAAATTATGACAGCTTAATCGTTTATATATTGTTGACAGTAACCTTTATTGCTTGTATTTGAGTAAGTGGTAGCCGGGTTTGAGTAACTGGAAAATTTTTTAGCGAAATTCTAATCTAAACGGCTATTAACGGCTCTTAATAGTTCAGCATATCTTTGCTGCATGAATGATAATCAAAAGCCAAACATCAGGAATTTAAGTTTGGGCGAATTAGAAAATTATTTTTCCGAAATAGGCGAGAAGAAGTTTCGTACTAAGCAAGTGTATGAATGGCTTTGGCAAAAACATGCCGGCAACTTTGATGCAATGTCCAACATAAGTAAAGAGCTGCGTGTAAAATTGTCTGAGCATTTTTCTTTGCCTGCATTAACTATCAACACTACACAATACAGCGCAGATGGCACAGTAAAATCAAGGTTTAAAACTTTTGATGACCATTTTATTGAGGGTGTTTTAATACCAACTGAAGAAAGGAAAACAGCCTGCGTTTCTTCGCAGATAGGCTGCAGTTTAACCTGCAGATTTTGCGCAACAGGAAAGATGGAACGTGAACGCAATCTGAGCTTTGATGAAATTTTCGACCAGGTTGCTTTGATAAACGAACAAAGTGAACGCATTTATGAAAAGCGTTTATCAAACATTGTGTTTATGGGAATGGGCGAACCATTGTTGAATTATAATAACGTATTGAAAGCAATAGATAAAATTTCTGCTGAAGACGGATTGGGCATGAGCCAGCGAAGAATAACGGTTTCAACTGCCGGTGTTGCAAAGATGATAAAGAAGTTAGGCGATGATAAAGTGCGTTTCAAACTTGCATTATCATTACATGCGGCGAATGATAAAAAGCGCCATGATATAATGCCGATCAACGATACCAATAATATAAAGTCGTTGATTGAAGCATTGAATTATTTCTACCAGCAAACAAAAAATGAAGTAACGTTTGAATATATCTTATTCAGAAACTTTAATGATTCGCAGAAAGATGCTGAAGAACTTATAAAAATTTACAGGCAGGTGCCTGCAGATTTGGTTAACATCATTGAATACAATCCAATCGATGGTGCAAACTTTGCAAAGCCTGATGAAGAAACGATTGAAAATTTTATGAAGTTTCTTGAATCTAACCGCGTGAATGCGCGCCTGCGTAAAAGCCGTGGTAAAGATATTGATGCAGCTTGCGGGCAATTGGCCAACAAGGATAATTTTTAAAAATTATTATTATCAAATTATACAAATAAAAAACCCGTTGCATTCACAACGGGTTTTGTTTATCATAAGTTAGTTTTGGTTGAGATTACATTCAATCACATCTTTTATTTGCGATTACCTGTTTATAAAAACTTTTTCTGTTGTTGGAATTTTATCGCCGTAAATTAACTCAAGCAAATATATTCCATTTGCAAACCTGCTTACATCGATATCAATTTTTAAAGATTCTATTTTTTGTGTACTCCAGATTGTTTTGCCATTTACACCTTTTAGCTGCATTGCAACTGGTTTATTATTATTTGATGTATTAAAGTAAACGTGCAATACATTGATTGCAGGATTTGGATAAATCAAAATACCTGTTGCTGCACTTGCTTTACTTAAATCACTTTCATTATCTCCATTTTCGTCTGCAACCAAAGAAGCAGGTGTAGTGAATCGCACACTATCAGTGTAAGCACTTGTTGCATTCATATTATTAGCTGAATCAACTGCTGCAACATGCCATTCATAATTTGTACTTCCTGTTAAACCTTTTATAACAATATTGTTTACATTTCCGATTGTCTTTTTTGTTGTCCATGCAGTTGTTCCGTGAACGCGGTATTGTACAGAATAATAATCTGCGCATGAAACGCTTGTCCAGTTAAACTTTGCCTGGCTTTTAGTAATTGCTGTTGTGTTTGTACCTGTTGGCTTGGCCATCATACCAATAGTTTTGCTTAAGCCACTTACAGAAGCGCCATCAACAGTTGCTGTTGCATAATAAATACCATCAGGTAAATTACTGAATGTATAAGTTTTCTTGTTAACAGTCTTTGGTGTGCCATATGCTTGTCCAAACCTGAATAATTGCAAAGTGTATGGAGGATTTATCCTGCTAAACTTATAAACAATTGTATTTGTTGATGAACAATCTGTTGCGGTATCTGTACCATCCGATACCAATATACTGGGTGTGATTTCTGTATATGTATTGCTCAAAGTATAAGCTGCAAAATTGTTATTGAACGGGATAGATATTCTTACATAATAGTATCCTTTTGCAAGCGATGTCAGGTTCACCGTTCCTGAATTGATGTTATTGTCATATACGGAAGCTGCACTTGTATCACCATAAATTGTTATGTGCAATCCCGGGTATTGACCATCACCTAAATGTGGAAACTCATTCGTTGAAAATGATAAATTTCCGGTTCCTGTATAATTTAATTTGTAAGTGTTGAATGTATCCCTTTGATCATTGTAATAAAAACCAACATGCCCTGAAGCTGTGTCATTGGAGAATAATGTAGGTGCATCGCTGAAATATTTTGACGGCACAGGATTGACAGGATTATAAGTATTAAGATTATCACTAACAGTATAAGGCGCAAAACTGTTATCGCCTGTTGAATAAGTTATTTTAAGATAGTAAATGCCTGGTGCAAGACCATCCTGCGAAATTGTTGTAGTATACCCTGTGTTGGTACTCCAGAATTGTGTTGTTGCATCATGATCATATAATGTATAAAAGACACTGTGATTGTTGCCGCTGTTTACATGAATTGTCAGCATTCCATCTGCAGTAGTTTTTATTTTATACCAGTCAGAAGAATCTTTGTGATTGTTATAATAATAACCAATATGCCCTGTTGCACTTCCGTTCAAAGGCAGCGTTAATGCTTGTTTGAATGTACTGTCCGGCTCAGCATCATTTGCCTGCGATGGCTGTGCAAGTGTTGCTGTTATGCCATAAATAGTTGTTTGATTAATTGCAGCATAAACATGCATATAATATGTGCCTGCTGCAAGGCCATCCATTGTAAATGTATTGCTGTAATCTGTATGATTTCCTCCGGATAATAGTGTAATTCCGTTATGATCATACAGATCAAAATGCACGTCTGCACTGTTTTGGCTGATCGTAACAGTTATTGCTCCGTCTCCGTTTGTAGTAAGTTTCCAAACATCAACCTGTCCGCTCAAATTTCCTCCCTTCAATGTATTCAGAGGCAGCGTACCCGCAGAATCTATAACCTGAGCATTTGCCATAGATGCCAGGGAAATAAAAATACCTGTAAGTAAAAGATGTAAAAATTTCGTTTTCATAAAATAGGCGTTAAAAAGATTATTTATTCGTTGCTTAAAATTGATTTACTGTACAGCTTTAAGCAATAACTCATTTGCGCTATTTTGGTGTGAACGTGGGTTGGGAAGGATTGATTTGGTTGATGGATTTATCTTAGAGACTGTTTAAAAATGAGATTTTAATAAAAATTTACTGCTGATGGTGCAGATTTATTGCAGATGAACTAAACTTTTTTGGCAATTTTTCGCCCAGAAATAACACACCTCTGTTAGCGCTGTGTTCTCTGTACTACAGAATTTTTAAGCAGCTCCCAGCTTTATAAAGGATTACTTAAAATGAACATAAGCTTTCTAAAATATAACAAAAAAGGAGTTAAACAGATAAAAAGCATATATTAAAGAGAGTAATTTCCTCTCTTTTGTCTCTCTTTGGTCTCTCTTTGGTCTCTGTTTGGTCTCTGTTTGGTCCCTGTTTGACGTAAGTAAACTACATGACAAATCGATGTGTATTAGAAAAACAATTTTTCCTAAAAGCTGTGTAAAAATGATTTTATAGATTTTGCATAGAATTGAAATCGCCCATTTGCACATAATTTTATTCTTTGTTTGCGTAAATAAATCGGTTTCCTGTAAAATAAATCAGTTATAAAGATGGTTTGTTAGAAAATAACATCTACAGCATTATAACAGACGGTAATGGTTTTACGGGCAATTAGCCAATAAGTATAATTTAAAATCAATAACAACAAATAAAAAACCCGTTGCATTCACAACGGGTTTTGTTTATCATAAGTTAGTTTAGATTGTTTTTAATCAGCCATTATTATTCTGTTTGAAATTATCTGTTTATAAATACTTTTTCTGTAATTAGTGCTTTATCGCCGGAGTTTATTTCAAGCAAATACATTCCGTTTGCAAACCTGCTTACATCAATATCCGTTTTTAGAGATTCTATTTTTTGTGCGCTCCAGATTGTTTTGACATTTATATCTTTTAGTTGCATTGCAATTGGCTTATGGTTATTTGATGTATTAAAGTAAACATGCAATACGTTGGTTGCCGGATTAGGAAATACTGAAACCTGTTTGTTGTTTGATGATGCTGTTGCATCGCTGCTTCCACTATTGCCTGCTATCAAACTTGCTGTAGTGGTGAACGTCACTGCATTTGTAAAAACACTTTTATCTGCAATGCCATTTACAGAATCTACTGCCTGTATGCGCCAGTTGTATGTTGTATTGGCTGTTAATCCTTTCAACACAAAACTTGTTGCACTGCTGTTTACATTTACGCTTGTCCATTGGCCTGAACCATTTTGTTGATACTGTATTGTATAATATGTAGCGCATGAAACTGCAGCCCAGTTCAGTTTTGCCTGAGTAGCTTTAATGCTGTTTGTAAGCAGCGTTGATGCAACTTCCATTATGCTAACCGTATCTGATGTGCCGAACGCATTGCCTGTTGCACCGTCTGCAAATGCAGTTGCCCAATATATACCTGCAGGAAGACTGTCGAATGCAGTGGTTGAGCGTGTTGATTGCGTTGCATACTGCGTTCCAAACCTGAATAAATGCACGGTATATGGCGCCTGGCTCTTTGTGCATTTATAGGTAATTGAGTTTGTTGAATCACAACTGAAAGTTGAATCATAACTCTGCACGGTTATACCTGCAAATAATTTTTGTGTGTATGTATTTTGTATTGAATAAACTGAAGCATAATTGCTGAACGGAATAACTTTTATATAATAATATCCCTGTTGCAATGCTGTGAGCGTAGTGGATACGTTATTGTTATTTCCCCATACTTCTGAACTATACAATGCTGCGGCAGTAGTATCGCGATAAACATAAAAATATGCATCGCCATAACTGCCATCAGATAACTCAGGCAATATGCTGAACGTTAATTGCATACTACCGTTAGCCTTACCTGTATAGTTTATTTTCCACCAGTCAATAAGATCAACATTGCCATCGCCTTTAAAGTTTATATGTCCGCCTGACGCCCTGTTTGATGGAATAGTTGTTGCCTGTTTCGCATACTGATTTGGTTCAACGTCGTTTGCATAAGTAAACAAACTATCAGAAAGTTTATAGGTTCCAAATTTTGTACTGAATGGAAAAACTTTTACGTAATACAAACCTTTGGCGAGATTATCAATCTTAAGCGTTGCTGAATTGCCGGTGCCACTCCATGACTCTACAGTTCCACCTTCCTGTGTAGTGCTGTCTCTATCATATACTGCCACATAAAAATCTGCACCCGTTGAATTCGTTCCAACATTTGTGTTCAATGTTAAGCGCAAATAACCATCAGAAGTAGTTGTGACTTTGTACCAGTCTGCGTTATCATAAGAATTGAAATAATTATTATAACCTAACTGTCCACCCTGGTTACTGTTAAGTGGTAATGTTATCGCCTGTTTCGCATAATTGTTTGGTTCAGCATCTGTAGTTTGTGAAGGTGTAATGAGACTATCAGTAAGCGTATATGTTCCGAATGTTGTGCTGTAAGGAAACAACTGTATGTAGTATGTTCCTGCAGCCAAACCATCGGCGATTAAAGTAGCTGAGTTTCCATTTCCATTCCATGATTCAACCGGTCCATTTCCCAATGAAGTTGTAGAGTCTGCACTAAACAGCTTTGCATAAAAATCAGCAGAGGTTGAGTGGGTGCCAACATTTGTTTTCAATATCAGTTTTAATTCACCGTTGACAGTAGTGGTAACTTTATACCAGTCTGTGTTGTCATAAGAATTGAAATGATTATTGTAACCTAACTGACCACTCTTGCTATTATTTACTGTTAATGCGATTGCCTGTGCTGCAAAATTATCAGGCTCAACATCTGTTGACTGAGAAGGCACTAAGAGGCTGTCGGTAATTGTGTATGTACCGAAAGTGGTTGAGAAAGGATAAAGCTGGATGAAGTATGTTCCTGCAGCTAAGCCATCTGTAGTTAAAGTAGCTGAATTACTAGTTCCATTCCACGATTCAATCGCTCCGCCAAGCACAGTGGTAGTGTCAGCGCTGTAAAGCTTTGCATAAAAATCAGCAGAAGTTGAGTTGGTACCAACGTTCGTTTTTAATATTACTTTAAGTGCTCCGCTGACAGTAGTTGTTACTTTATACCAGTCGGATACATCATGAGAACCTGCATAATTATTATAACCTAACTGCCCGCCCTTTGTTGCGTTAACCGCAAGTGTAAGCGCCTTCTTTGCATAATCATCAGGCTCTGCATCGTTCGCCTGTGAAAGCGGACCAAATACATCCGAAATAGTATATGTTCCTGTTGTAGTAGAAAATGGATACACTTTTACTTTGTAAGATCCCGGTGCAAGCCCGTCAATGGTTGTTGTTGCTGTATGGCTATCTCCTGACCACGCTTCAATTTGATTTCCCAAGGCAGTTGCCTGGTCGCTGGCATAAAGCTGTGCATAAAAATCCGATGTTCCTGAATTGATAAGTGTAATTGTAAGTTTACCATTTTGGGTTGTGGTAACTGTCCACCAATCGGTTTGTCCAACCGTGCTTATATTTCCATTGGATGAACCGTTTAAAGGCAGAGTGCCGCCTTGTGCGCGGGCACAATAGATGCCACAAAAAAATGCAGTGAGTGCGAGTAGAATTTTCGTTTTCATAAAATGCGAGTTGTGTTTTGAAAATATTCAACTCCAAAACTCATCAGATTTTTTACCGAAGCAAATAACTCATTTGCGCTATTTTATCTGAACAGGGATTTTAAAAGATTTATCTTACAAAAGGTTAAGTGCTTTTATGCTTTTGAGAAAGATCATCATACTGCTTTTTTCATTTTTGATATTTACTGCAACTGTAACCGCACAACAAAACATTCCGGTAAAACGATTTCCGGTAAAAAATATCGGTTATGAAGATGGGCTTTCAGATAATAATATGAACAGTGTTGTTACTGATGCGGATGGCTTTACATGGGTTTCTACTTTCACAGGTTTGCAGCGATACAATGGTTACAAACTGCAAACAATAAATCCTGTTATTGGCAATGATACTTTCAATATTAATTATCCGGTTTATCTTTTTGCGTTGAATAATGGCAACATTCTTATCAGTATAAAAAACGGAGTAATAGAATATGATACGCACACAAATCAATTCAAGCTGCTCATCAATCTTCAAATAAAAGTTTCATTTCATTTTTCAATAGTTCCGTTAAAAGAAACACCGCAGGGTTGTTTATGGTGCATGCAACAGGATAAAGGAATTGTTTTATACAGTAAGGATGGAATATTATTAAAGACTTTTTCTTTTTTTAAAAACGATGTTATTGATGAAATACTTCATACAGATAATATTTTGTTTGGTGTAATTGTTGCCTGCGCCGGTGATTTTATTTACATAAATAACCAAAAAAATATTTTATGTATTGATGCAAAAAGTGAAACATCAAATATTATTGCTGTACCCGCAACTGATCTTTTTTTAGCTACTGCTGCCTGGCATGATAAATTGTTTTTAGCGGAAAAGAAGCAACTGATTGTGATTGATAAAAACGGAACCGGCGACAGGCATATTATTCAAATGAACACAGCAGATGCTATAACGGGTTCTTCACTTAAAGAATATAATGGCAATATTTACCTGGGTAGAAATGGGCATTTGTACAATTTGGATACTTCGGGCAATATTGAATATGAATTAACCAACCGGGACAAAAAAGAATTCGTTGCTAATGGCAACATTCAAAAGATATATCCTGATAAATTCAACCGCATCTGGATTGTTTCAAACAACGATATTAAGCGCATTGAAAATAAAGAATTATTGTTTCAGAACTTTTCATATCCCGGCAATCAAAGCAATTTTGTTCGTGCTTTATATTTTGATACAACAAAAAATATATTGCTTGCCGGCGGATATAACGGCATAATACAAGCATATGATACATCGGCAAATCCGATATGGCAAAGGCCAGTAGTTACCAAATTAGGAGAGTATATTCTGAGTATAGAAAAACTATCTGGTGATGTGTATTTGATCATACCGTTTTATGCAGAACCTTTTCTGTTTAATATTAAAACGAAAGCAACATCTTTTCTAGCTGAGGGAGTTCCGGGGTTTAAAAATATGCTGGCGAACTTTGCCAACAACCTGCAGCGTATAAACGATTCAACCGTTTTGATTGCTGATAATACTACCATATACAAATGTATTTTCAAAAAAGAAAAACTGCTTTCAGCAACACCATTGATCAATTGTATTAGTGATAAAAAACTAAGTTGTTTTTTTTATAACAGCAATAAAGAATTATGGTTTGGAACTACATCCAGTTTGTTGTATGTAATAAGAAACACAAAAGCAGACAGCGTTTCTCTTCCCAATCATTATGCTGTACGCAGTATAACAGAAGATAGCTTACACCAGGTTTATGTTGGAACAGAAAAAGGTTTGTTTATTTATAACAGCAACATGAAACTTATAAAGAATTTTAATACAACTTCCGGTTTGCGCAACGATTGTATCTATGCAATCATGCCAACAAGCAATGGCTGCTTTGTTTCAACCAACGTTGGCATTTCATCCATAGCTTCAGATGGAACCATTCATAATTATTCAAAAGAAATGGGTTTGCAGGAAAATGAATTCAACACAAATGCTGTATTAAAGATGAAGAGCGGAAAAATATTATTTGGTGGTGTTAACGGCATCACTGCTTTCTACCCTGAAACACTTACACAAACAAAAGATAAACCGCAGATCCATATTATACAAATTACGGTTGATGATGTTCCTCAAAGTTCAGCTTCCGGTATTTGGTTTGCCAATTCAATAAAATTAAATTACAAGCAAAACCGTTTGCGTTTTGACATTGCTGCAATGGGTATGTTGAATGTAAATGAATATGTTTATCAGTATCGCTTAACTGACTTTGATACAACCTGGCAAACAACTTATCAGCCAACCAATATCAATTATGTTTTGCAGCCTGGTAATTATACGCTTGAAATAAAATGCCATCCTTTGCTTTCAGCGAATGAAGTGTTCACTAAAAACTTTTCAATCACAATTACACCGCCGTATTGGCAAACATGGTGGTTTAGGGCAATTGTATTTGCATGCATTGTTGCCGTTATTTATTTTTCTGTTTACCGTTATAACCGCAGTAAATATTTAAGAAAGATAAGATTGCTTGAAACGCAGCAGCAGATACAAACTGAACGAGAACGTATTAGTCGCGAACTACACGACAATATTGGTTCGCAGCTTAGTTTTATTATCAGCAATATTGACTGGACGATTGATAGTTCAGAACGTATGACGAAAGCAGAAGAAATGCAAAGGCTTGCTGCAATAAATGATACCGCCAAAAATGTAATGAGCAACCTGCGTGAAAGCATCTGGGCTTTGAATAAAGAAAAAATTACGCTGGAAGAATTTGCAGATAAGCTGAAGCACTACATTCAAAATATAATTGAATTAAAACCCGGGCTTGAGCTTGTTTCAAAAGAGAATATTCGCTCGAACATCAGCTTTTCACCAACAGAAACACTCAACTTATTTCGCATTTGCCAGGAAGTAATTAATAATATTATTAAGCATGCTCAGGCAACACTTATAAAAATTTATATCTCGTCTGATGAAAATAAATTTTCGATTCTTATTGAAGATAACGGTAAAGGTTTTGATGTACACGAACAATTGAACGGACATTATGGTTTGCAAAATATGCAATATAGAGCACATGAGTTGAATCTTACAATAAGCATTCAATCAGAAGAGGGAATAGGAACAACGGTATTGATAAATTAAATACTACAAATGTGTTATTGCTTTTTGAATTTTGAATTTTGATTTTTGAATTCCGTATGAAAATTAAAGTTGCAATAGTTGATGATAAATCACAGAACAGAATTTCTTTATCAGAGAAAATAAAATTTTCTGAACAGATAGAAATTGTAATGACTGCTGCCAATGGTTCAGACTTTCTGGAACAAATGAAAAAACTTTTGCCTGCTCAACAGCCGCAGGTTGTTTTAATGGATATTGAAATGCCCGAAATGAATGGTATTGAAGCTGTGCGTTTTGGAAAGCAACTTTATCCGCATGTAAAGTTTTTAATGCTTACTGTTTTTGATGATGATGATAAAATTTTTGAGGCCATTAAATCCGGGGCCGATGGATATTTATTAAAGGACGAAAAAGTTTCATCCATCATAGAATGTATTCAACAGTTAGCTGAAATTGGTGGAGCGCCGATGAGCCCGCGCATTGCACGCAAAGCTTTGGATTTGCTGATGCATGCATCTATTCAAAACAAAAAAACAATCCCAAAAACAGAAACATATTTGTTATCTGAAAGAGAAACGGAAGTATTGCATTTATTGGTTGATGGATATAATTACCGCACCATTGCTGAAAAACTTTTTTTGAGTACACACACTGTCAGAAAACACATTGCCAACATTTATGATAAACTGCATGTAACATCTAAAGCGCAGGCAATAAAAATTGCAACGAATGATAAGTTGATATGATGATTATAATTTTGCGTTCTCAATGCTTTGTATAATCAATAAGCACAACCAGGTCATCTTTGCCTTTTTGTTTTAATCCATGAGAATTTCCCGGATGCGTTAATATGGCATCTCCGGCTTTTACAGCATAAGTTGTATCATTTACTTTTAGTTCACCTTGTCCGCTTAATATATAATAGATCTCTTCTTTGCTTTGCAAATGATAACCAATTTCAGAACCCGGATGCAACACTCTTTTCCTGAAAACAAGATTGCTGCTTGAATCATCGCTGAAAAAATTGTAAACAGTCGTCATGCCATTACCGTTGTGCGGTGCAGGTTCATTTTTGGCAATGTCATTTTCATGTACAAGTATAAAAGCATTTTGCTTCTGTGCATGCACCTGAGAAAAAAAAGTTGTCATCATTACAAAACATATTATACCTGTTATTGTGTGCTGGTTTCTTTTCATATTCGGTGAATTAAATTGATTGAATTGTATAGTTATCTTAAAAAATTTAAACCTGCAGTAAAGTTTGTTATTTTGCACCACTCAACTAAAGTAAAGGTTTATATTTTTGATTTATGGGTAGAATTTTTGAAGTTAGAAAAGCCACCATGTTTGCCAGGTGGGACAGGATGGCGAAACAGTTTACGCGTATCGGAAGAGAAATTGCCATTGCTGTAAAGGCTGGCGGACCTGATGCTGCTACAAACCCTGCATTGCGCCGTTGCATGCAAAATGCAAAGAGTGTGAACATGCCGAAAGATCGTGTTGAAGCGGCGATAAAACGTGCGATGGGCAAGGAGATGGATAACTATGAAGAAATTTTGTATGAAGGTTATGCTCCCCATGGTGTTGCGTTGTTGGTGGAAACAGCAACCGATAATCATGTGCGCACGGTTGCAAATGTGAAGAGTTATTTTAATAAAGGTGGCGGCGCATTAGGTAACAGCGGAAGCGTAAGTTTTCAATTCAAAAAAATGGGTGTATTTAAATTAAAGCCCGAAGGTTTGAATGTTGATGACCTTGAACTGGATCTGATTGATTTTGGTTTGCAAGAATTAGGCGAAAGCAGTGATGAAAATGGTAATGATGTATTGGTGTTGCGTTCTGCTTTTGTTGATTTTGGCAAGCTGCAAAAAGCTTTGGAAGATAAAAGTATTACACCGATCAGCGCTGAAATTGAATGGATACCTGCAACCACAGTTCCGGTTGATGAAGCGGCAGCAGAAGATGTAAGTAAACTGATTGAGCGTTTGGAACAGGACGATGATGTAAGCAAAGTGTTTCATAATATGGGATGATGAAATTATAAATGATGAATTATTAATTATCCATTGTTCATTATTCATTAAAAATTTATGGCTTCTTTAAAAAATACATTGACAGGAACGGGTGTTGCACTCGTTACTCCATTCACAAAAAAAGGTGATATTGATTTTGATGCCCTGCATAAAATGATAGACTTTGTTATTGATGGCAAGGTTGAATACATTGTTGTATTAGGCACAACAGGTGAAGCGCCAACATTGGATACGCCTGAAAAAACAGATGTAGTTAAATACACTTATGATGTTGTAAAAAAACGTGTGCCTGTCGTTGTTGGTATTGGCGGAAATAATACTGATAAATTAATTCATGATCTTGAAACGTTTCCGCTCGATGATGCTATTGCAGTATTAAGCACTTCGCCTTATTACAGTAAACCATCGCAGGAAGGCCTTTACCAACATTATAAAACGCTGGCAAATGCATCGCCCAAACCAATTCTTTTATACAATGTTCCGGGAAGAACTTCTAAGAATGTAGATGCAGACACAGTTATTCGTTTAGCGAATGAAGTAGAAAATATTGCAGGCATAAAAGAAGCCGGCGGCGATTTTGCTCAATGCATAAAAGTATTGCGCGATGCGCCAAAAGATTTTTTAGTTGTTAGTGGTGATGATGCGTTGGCAATGCCACAAATCGCCTGCGGAATGCAAGGTGTTATAAGTGTTGCAGCGAATGCCTTTCCAAAAGATTTTTCTGATATGGTGCGTGCAAGTTTGAAATTCGATTTCAAAAAAGCAAAAGCCATAAACGATAAACTGGTTGGTGCTTATGAATTGATGTTTGCGGAAAATAATCCTGCAGGTGTTAAAGATTTTCTTGAAGAAATGGGCCTGATAAAAAATTACCTGCGATTGCCATTAGTGCCGCTCAGCGATAAATATCAGCGCTTGGTTAAAACGTACCTTCAGCGCCAGTAATCTTTATAGTATTAACTTATCCGATTCTTCGCAATACTTGTTTTGAGCAAGCAGTATTTTCTCTCAACTTTATTTTTGTATAAACAGCGTATAAGAATATGAAGAAAACGATGAGCTTGCTTTTTCTCGCCATTTGCGTATTATTTTCCTTTTGCAATAAAAATGTAGACAATAACAATAATAACGGCGGAGGCGGTAATAATGGCGGTGGTGGCAATACAGATTCTACTCCGGTTATAACAACGCCTTCAGATCCTGCATTGGCAAACAGCATTGGTTTTTTTATGGATCAATGGCAGGCAAAAACTTTTACAGCGCCTTCTTATAAAGATACCACTGCGCCTACATCAGCAAGTATTACAATCAATGTTGATGCGTCAACTATACTAACTAAAATATCTCCTTATTTATTTGGCAACAATGCTAATTTATGGATGAACGATTTTTCAGATAATACACTATTGAAATACATCACCGATCTCAAGCCAAAAGTTCTTCGTTTTCCCGGCGGAAGTATAAGTGATGTTTTCTTCTGGAATCAACCTAACAATACTCCACCTGCAGATGCACCTTCAACTTTTGTAAATGCGGATGGCACAACTTCAGCTGCGGGATACTGGTATGGAACGAATGATGGAAGCTGGACCTGTTCAGTTGATAAATATTATCAAATGTTACAGCAAACAGGCAATGAAGGCATCATTACTATTAACTATGGTTATGCGCGATATAGTACGGCTGCAGATCCTGTTGCAGCAGCTGCACATCTTGCTGCAGATTGGGTTAGGTATGATAAAGGCCGCACCAAATACTGGGAAATTGGCAATGAAAATCATGGTACATGGGAAACAGGTTACAGGATAGATCTTTCTCAAAACAAAGATGGGCAACCCGAAATAATAACCGGAACTCTTTACGGAACTCATTTTAAAGTTTTTGCCGATTCAATGCGGCAGGCCGCAAATGAAACCGGTGCAAAAATTTATATCGGCGCATTACTGATAAGCCAGCAACCGCAATCATGGCAAACTTCAACGGAACAGAACTGGAATAACGGTGTGCTTACTGCAGCAGCGGACATGCCGGATTATTATATTACGCATGATTATTTCACTGCGTATCAAACCAATGCCGGTCCTTCAGAAATCTTATCAAGCGCAACAACTGTTCCTTCTGTTGTATATAATTATCTTACCAAGAGTGTGCAAAATGCTGGTGTTCCTTCAAAACCTTTTGCATTAACTGAATGGAATATTTTTTCGCAGGGCTCTCAACAAATGGTTTCTTATGTAGCAGGCATGCATGCAGTGCTCACAATAAATGAGCTAATGAAAAACAGGTTTGGTTTTGCCAGCCGTTGGGATTTGGCAAATGGCTGGGACAATGGCAATGACCATGGGATGTTCAGCCAGGGTGGAGAACCGAATGTTCCTATGTGGAATCCAAGGCCTGCATTTTATTATTATTATTTCATGCAAAAAATGTTGGGCGACCGTTGCATTAATGCAAGCGTTTCAGGTGCGGGCAATATCAATGCATATGCTTCAACATTTAGTTCAGGTGAAATTGGTGTAACGCTGGTGAATCAATCCACATCATCTCAAACTATAAAACTGGCGTATGCAAATTTCAATGCCGGTAAAAGATTTTACTGGTACACGCTAACAGGGGGAAGTGATAACGGAAGCTTTTCAAGAAAGGTTTATGTAAATGGAGATGGTACAACATTACCAGCCGGCGGACCTTCAGATTATGCAACAGTAAAAGCCTATTCAGCCAGTGCAACGAATGGCGTTTATGTAACCTTGCCACCAATGAGTGTAGTATTTATTGCTGTTGATAAAAAATAATTGAAGTAGAGAATTTGTAATTGACAATGGAGTTTTCAGTATTGAAGAAAAGGTAAACTGAAAACTTTTTAAACTGTTTGCAGCAACTGCTCTTCCATTTTTAATAAGGCCTGCAATTTTATAACAGAATCTTCTTTGCCGCAAAGGTCAGCAAGCGTCATTTTATCTAATACCTGGTCAACAGCAAACTGTATTATTTTCCATAAGGAACGTGCAGAGCAATCAACTGAATTCGTACAAAGATTCAAAGCGCCTATATGAGCAGCGCAAAATGCAGCATCGAACAATGCGCCGCCCAGTGTTTTTAAAACAAGATTGATATTAATTTCTGAAGCCGGTTTTGAAAGAATGTAACCACCATGTTTACCCGGTGTGCTTTTTAAAAAACCACCAATACGCAACTGCCTTGTAAGCTTTGCAACATAATGAGGCGTTAATCCTTCTGCCTCGCTTATTTGTGCAATAGTGTAACCGCTTTCATCAGCACATCTTGCAATGCGAATGAGAATGCGTATGCCATATTCTTCCTGCGCGGTTATCTTCATAATTTAGTTGATTTGTTGACTAAGTTGATTAGTTGAAATCTTACCTATCAACTAATCAACCATTCAACTTGTAAACTATTGTTGCTGTTGTTCTACTGAAAGCGGATCAACATCATACGTTGAAATAAAATATTGTCTCAACTCTTCAACTGATGCATCATCATTTTGTGCTGAACAAACTTTTTCATATTCCTGCATTAATGTATCAGCAATATCGCCTGCTGCACTTCTTTCAATCTGGTAACGATGCAAAATGAAAACCAACTCGCCATCTTTAAACAAAGAAATAGTTGGTGAACTTGGAGTAATGCCCGGTAAATATGCAGAACGGAAATGTGTTACTGCATCTTTTTCCATTCCTGCAAACAAAGTAAATTTTTCATCAGGAACCACTTTGCTGAACAATGAAAGCAATGCGCCCGGTCTTGCAACTCTTGCGCCACAACCGCAAACAGAATTCAATACAACCATTACAATTTTTCCATCATTACGTTGCAATGCTTTATCTACATCTTCAACTGTCAGCATTTGTGAAAAACCATTATCGGTAAGCTCTTTACGAAATGGTGCGGCAATTTGTTCGGGATATGTTGGCCCGTTATTGCCCATTAAACTATCTACGCTTATCTGTGCCATATTTTATTTATTAAAAAATTATAATTGAGAATTAAAAATTATTTTCTTTTTTGGTTACCAGCTACAGTAATTCTATTTATCGTTCCTTGCGTCGCAACACTTGAACTGTTGTATTTCATGTCATCATTAAATAAAAGAACGTTCTCCAAATAACTTCCTTAAGGGGCGGGGCATCGCTGCTTACATAAATCCCAACTCCAACGCCGCAGCTTCGCTCATCATGCTTTTATCCCAGGCCGGTGTCCAGGTAACGGAAACATGCACATCATTCACACCTTCAACTTCTCTCAGCTTTTGATCAACTTCAACAGGAATTGTTTGTGCTGCCGGACAACTTGGTGCAGTTAACGTCATTGTTATTTGCACATTGTTTATCGGTAACACATCAACATTGTATATCAAACCCAGATCATAAATATTCACCGGAATTTCCGGATCATAAATGGTCTGTAGTTTTTCAATTACTTTTTCTTTTAGTTGTTCTTCATCCATTGTAAAAAAATTCAATTGATCAACCATTCAACTGTTCTTTCATTTTATAAGCCAAAGCATAATTCTTCATTTGTTTCACCATTGAAAGCAAACCGTTGCTGCGTGTTTGCGCCAAATGATTTTTCATTCCGATCTTATCAATAAACTCAAGCTTTGCATCCAATATTTCCTGTGATGTATGTCCTGATAAAACTCTTATCAGCATACTTACTAATCCACGCACAATTACTGCATCGCTATCAGCTTTAAAATAAATTCTTCCATCACTTTCATCAGCCACTAACCAAACCTGGCTTTGACAACCTTTGATCTTATTTTCTTCAACCTTAAATTTTGAATCTAACGGTTGTAATTTTTTTCCAAGGTCAATGATGTACTCATATTTATCTTCCCAATTATCAAACAACGCGAACTCTTCTGCTATTTCATCTTCCGTTTCTTGTATTGTTTGAACTACGTTCATTCCTCTTTCGAAATATTTACTCTTAAATTTTATAATCACTCTTTGAATCGTCATGTCGAGGTAACGAGACATCTCATGAATTGAAGTTGTAAAAAACTTAAGAGATTTCTCCTTGCGTCGAAATGACGTTCTAAATGAATTATTATATCTAAGAACTTTAATTATATACGTTTCAACTTATCAACCAATCAACCTTTCAACTAATTCCAAATTACTAATTCATTACTTCAATAGCTTAATTGCTTTCTCAACACCTTTCACCAATTCATCTACTTCTTCTTTCGTATTGTACATAGCAAATGATGCACGCACCGTCCCCGGAATTTCAAACCTGTTCATCAACGGTTGACAACAATGATGTCCTGTTCTCACCGCGATTCCATAATTATCCAACAAAATTCCCATGTCCTGCGGATGCATACCTTCAACAATAAATGAAACAACACTTGTTTTATGTTTTGCTGTTCCAATCAATCGCACGCCATCAATCTTTAATAATTTATCCATTGCATATTTCGTAAGCATTTCTTCATGTTTGCGAATGTTGTCTTTGCCAACTTCGTTCACAAAATCAAGCGCTGCTTTAAATGCAACTGTGTCTGCGATGTTCGGTGTGCCCGCTTCAAACTTATAAGGTAATTCGTTGTAAGTAGTTTTATCGAATGTTACTTCTTTTATCATTTCACCACCGCCCATATACGGCGGCATTTCTTCCAGCAATTCTTTCTTGCCATATAAAACACCTACACCGGTTGGCCCGTAAATTTTATGGCTTGATAGAACGAAGAAATCACAATCCATATCCTGCACATCAATATCCAAATGAACAGAAGATTGCGCACCATCAACCAACACAACTATATTATACTGATGCGCTATATCAATAATTTCTTTTACAGGGTTGATTGTTCCCAACGAGTTTGATGCATGAACAATTGAAACCAGTTTTGTTTTTGGCGAAATGAGTTTTTGAAATTCACTCATCATTAATTCACCATTATCATCAACGGGAATTATTTTAAGCTTTGCTTTCTTTTCCAGACACAACATTTGCCACGGAACAATATTTGAATGATGTTCCATTCCTGAGATGATTATTTCATCACCTTCTTTTATATTTTGCCTGCCATAAGTCGCAGCAACCAAATTGACACCTTCTGTTACACCACGTGTAAAAATTATTTCTTCGCGATAACGCGCGTTAATAAATTCTTTTACAGTATCGCGTGTGGCTTCAAATGCAGCAGTTGCTTCTTCTGCAAGAGAGTGAATGCCGCGATGAATATTCGCATTGTATTGATGATAGTAATTCACCAATGCATCAATAACAACCTGTGGTTTTTGCGCTGTCGCTGCGTTATCGAAATACACAAGATCCTTTCCCTTTACTTTTCTTTCAAGCACAGGAAATTCTTTGCGTATCGCTCCAACATCAAATGGTTTTATATCAGTGCTTGTAGAAATCATATTTTCTGAGTTGTCAGTTGTGAGTTGTCAGTTGTGAGTGCTTTCACTCACTATTCACAACTCACAATTCACGAATTAATTTTCAATATCTAATCTTTCATCAATCTTTTTTTCAAGATAACTACGCAATACTTCAGGCTTAACCTGTTCTAAAATATCTGCTGCAAAAGCATGCAACAAAAATGCTTTTGCTTGCTTTTCGCCAATGCCTCTTGCACGCAAATAAAACAATGCTTCTTCATCTAACTGGCCAATAGTACAACCATGTGAGCACTTAACATCGTCTGCAAAAATCTCTAACTGCGGTTTTGTGTTTACAGATGCATTATCGCTTATCAATACATTTTTGTTGCTTTGATATGCATTTGTTTTTTGGGCATCCTGCCTTACAAAAATCTTCCCGTTAAACACACCTGTAGAATTACCATCCATAATGCCTTTGTAAAATTCATTGCTGAAACAATTCGGCATTACATTATCAACGATGCTGTGATTATCAACATGCGTTTTGCCATCAATCATATACAATCCATATAAATGGCCTTCATTATTTGCAGCTTCCATTACCATGTTGATGTTATTACGAACAGTACCTCCATTTAAAGTAATGGTAACGCAATGCGTAAAACATTTGCCCACCTGTTGCACATGTGTTGTGCCTACATGATGACAATTTTCATTTTCATCCTGCACTTTATAATATTCAAGCCTTGCATTTTCCTGTACAGCAATCTCAATCACTTCATTGGTAAAGCTTTCATGCAGGCCATTATTTTTATATAACTCTATCAACTGCGCCTGCGCGTTCTCTTCAACAACAAATAAACTTCTCGGCTGCACAAAAACATTGTCATTGCTTGAATCTGTGAGATGATAAATAAATACAGGATTAGTAACAGTTTTATTCTTTTTAACCAGAACAAACAGACCATTTGCAATGAATGCTGTGTTTAAAGCGTTCATGCCATCTTTCATGTATTTGCTGCTCTGATTCAAATGCTGTTGTACATAATGCTTGTATTCACTTTCTACAGCTTCGCTCATTGATATGACAACGAGATCATCGTTATTTACCTGTGAGATTTCTTTTATAAAAACGCCATTCACAAAAAACAATTCTGCAGCACTTGCAGATTGCAGGCGAATAGTATTCAACAAATCTTCTGAAGGCAAAACAGCAGTTGTATGTAGCGCAAAATTTTTATTTGCTAATCCTGTAAGCCTGGTATATTTCCATTCTTCATTCCTTGAAGTAGGAATACCAAGTGTATTAAAATGCTCAAACGCTTTTGCACGAACAGAGCCCAGCAAACCATTACCGGCAAGTATATTTAACTCGTTGTATTTATCTTGTATCGTTTCTGTTAAACTCATATTACCTCACCCTCGTTCCCTCTCCTGCAGAGAGGGAACGAGGGCTTTTGTTTTTTAAATTTATCTTTTGTAATAACTTTTAAACTTTCGTTTTTCAATCAACATTTGATAATGCCTCCCGGCATTTCTTTATTATGATTTTATCAGCTACAGAATAGATAGCATCTTCGTTGTGTCACTCCCTTATACTTCTTGTTCGCTGCTCAGCAATAGCGCAACTTACATTACTCTCCTTTAGGAGATGAAGGCTAAACTTCTTCAGCAACTGTTTGCTTAATAAAATCATATCCTTTTTCTTCCAGTTCCAACGCTAATTCTTTGCCACCTGATTTTACAATTCTGCCTTTGTATAAAACGTGCACAAAATCAGGAACGATATATTCCAGTAAACGCTGGTAGTGTGTGATCAACAATACAGCATTTTCTTTTTTACGCAAAGTATTTACACCATCTGCTACAATACGTAACGCATCAATATCAAGCCCGCTATCTGTTTCATCTAATATTGCAAGCTTTGGTTCAAGCATTGCCATCTGGAAAATTTCATTGCGCTTTTTTTCACCACCACTAAAGCCTTCA
>JABDFS010000061.1 GCA_013286425.1 Bacteroidota bacterium | reverse complement strand
CTGATGATGTCAATCGCGGAAAGATCACAATGGATATTCCGCCAACAAATGCCAATCTATTGTATGTAAGTATGGCTAATAAAGATGGTTCTTTCAGAGCTATCTACAAATACAATGGCACAAGCTTCACCACAATTTCAAACGGCATTTCAGGAGCCACTACATACACATGGTGGTTTGGCGGCATCAGGTGCCATCCCACAAATGAGAACATTGTTTATTACAGTGATTTCGATCTGTATCGCACAACAAATGGCGGCACAAGCTGGCAAATAGTTGCCGGCGCATCACATGTAGATCAGCATGCGGTTTGTATTCATCCGATAAACAATCAAAAAGTTGTAATTGGGAATGATGGTGGTATTTACACTTCAACCAACGCATTATCCAGTATTTCATTTCGAAGTATTCCCAACACGCAGGTATATGATTTTGATGTGTATAAAGCTGATGAAAAATCTATAAGCGCAGCATTCCAGGATAATAGTTTTGCGCGCACATCAACACAGGGTTTAACAGCATGGCAGGCGTTTGGCGGCGGCGATGGTGTTGAAATAAGAGTGAGCCCGGCTGATAAAACAGAAACGTATTCATCGCAATACGGCGGCCTGAGTATTACTACCAATGGCATCGGCGCTTCAGACAGGTTTAACTGGAGATGCCCGATACGCCTTGATCCCGTAAATCCTGCCATAAGATATATGGGGACAAACAAAGTGTATAAATTCAATCCCCCACAAAACAAATGGGCAGCCATAAGCGGAGATTTAACCAATGGAAGCGGCAGCGGAAATTTTGGAACGATAACAACACTTGCTGTTGCGGCAACCAACAATAATTACATCTATAGCGGCAGCGATGACGGGCAAGTGTATGTAACAAAAAATGCAGGCGCAAGCTGGCAGAAAATTACAACCGGTTTGCCTGTTTTATGGACAACATTTGTAAAGACCGACAGAACAAATCCTGAAGTTGCCTATGTTGGGTTTAGCGGTTACAGGTATGGTTTTACAGATGCGCATATTTATAAAACCACAAACGCCGGCGCAAGCTGGACACGGATATCAAACGACCTTCCACAAGTTCCGGTTAATGATCTGGAGATAGATCCAACCAACACAAATTTGTTATATCTCGCAACAGATATTGGTGTTTTCTACAGTACAAATGGCGGCACCAACTGGTTAAAACTTGGAACTAAAATGCCTTCTGTTGTTACATCTACTTTAAACTTCGCTGTAAATTCAAGAGTACTTTATGCTTCAACATATGGAAGAAGTATTTACAAAATTGCAGTGCCGGCAACATCATTTGCTGAAAACAATAGCAGTTCTCAAAACAGCGTTGCTACAAGTGCAATAACTGTTTACCCTAATCCTGCTTCGGATTATTCAACAATTAAACTGAGTGAAAATAAAAAAGGCGCAATTATCGAACTCTATAATGGTTCAGGAAAAGTTGTAATGCAAGATAAAATTGAAGCGAATACTTTACAGAAAAAGATAAACGTTCAAAATATAATACCTGGTAATTATACATTGTTGTGCGATGACGGGCAACGCAAAACAAGTTTGCAATTATCTGTCGAAAGATAATCAGAGCTCTTGAATTAAACGATATTGATATCTGTTGAAAAGTTGATATAGAGCTACGTATAAAAGCCGATAAGTAACAACATTTCTGGAAACAAATACCAAAGACAATCACCATTTTAACGTGCAAAGAAGTAAAGGTAAACTTCCTTAACGGGTATTTTCTGTGTATTGATCAACTACTACCAAGATCAATTCAAAGAGTAAACAAAATCAGATCAAAGAGAGACAAAACAGAAAGTTTGCCTCTCTTTGGTCTCTCTTTTCTCTCTCTTTGGTCTCTGTTTGGTCTCTGTTTTATAAGTTTGAGATATTTATTAAAAAATATTTTATTCCTGTTTTATATATGCCTGGTTAATTGCACAGAGGTATAGTATAATTGCAGAACGCTGCGGAAACAGAAGAAAAGGTTTTGGATTGAGGGATAAATCTCCATAGCTGGTATGCACAACTATGATTAATATAATTATTTCAATTAATGCAGGAGGCCTGTTATATGTTACAACAGAAGCTTTTGGAGTAAACTGAACTTTGTTAAGAACAATCAGCAAAAAGTTCTAATGTTCTTAATGTTTTTTACTTTTCACGGTTAAAAAATAGGCTGTAGATAACATCAGTATTACACCGGGTACAATAAGTTGTTGTGTTGTGGGTGTTTCAGTTTGAACAAGCAGTGTAACAGAAAAAACAATTAAGGTAACAATCGTGGTTTCCCACAACAATAATTTCAATTCGCTGAAAGAATGAACATGTAACCATGCTGGAAATTTTGAATCATCTGCATCACCTAAAATAAATATCCTGTAAATGCCGTACGCAAAAATTACAAATAATAAAGCCAACATAAAAGAATCAAGCCCCTCTACAATGTAAACCCCGGGGTTATGCCATTCTGCGTTAGCAATACTGTAATACAACTGCACAAAGCCAACGCCAAATTTGTAAATGCCTGCAAAAACAAAAAAAACAGCTCCGAGAAAACAAAATGCACTTATAATTCGGAATATGATGGCCAGTTTAAAAAGTTTTTCCATAAGTATATTTTTATGATTCGTCGTTTTTCTTTGGTTGTTGTTTGCCTTTAAACAATGTAATAATTCTGTTCACTGGTCCTCTGAAAATTATATATGGAACAATAGCAAGCAGAAAAGCAACAATGATAGATTCAAGCGGATAAAAATGTTCTTCAGTTTTTACTTTGTAAACAACAATCAACTGATAAATAATATCGAGAATAACGCCGATGATAAAAATTTTCCCAACATCTTTCCATGTCTCTTTAGCTATAGGTTTACGCTCTGCTTTTTTTGCATACACCAATCTCCACAGATAAGGTACGTCGCCTTGTTTTGCATCTCTGATGGCTGCCTTTATTGCAAATATCAAAGACATTAAAGGTTGCATAAGAAAGCGGAAATGCATTGGCCCTTCTGTTCTTTCAAGAAGGTTCTGCCATATCCGTACAAGTATGTCTGCCATTTTTCAACCTGTTTAATTGTTTTAAAAAACCTTACACTCAGCATGTCATTTTTCCATTGTTATTTTATGCGAGAAATTAAACTTAAACGATAATTGAAGCTTATTGTCTGTTGAATAAAAACCATCACTAAAGTTATTTCTTTTTCCATATTGATATTCTATTCCTGCCATTAGATTCGGAACCGGGTAATAACGCAGGTTTATTAATCCATACTGCCCTTTTCTAAATGCATCCGAAGACTGAAGATCAGAATTGTTGATCGTTTCCATCGAATAACCGATCGAGCTTTGCAATGTTTTGGTCCAGCTTATTTCAGCAAAACTGAAAAAGGCCCACACAGGTAATGCTGTTCCCTGCACCGGCTGATCAGGATTTTGAGACTGGCTTTTCAAACCTACATCCGGTGTAACATCTGCTATATAATTTTCAATTCCTTTTCCCCAAACACCCTGCAATTTCAACTTTACTTTACTGGTTGTGTTAATAACTGTACCGAGATTAGCGCCCCAGCCTGTTGCACTGCCACTCAGGCCATTTGTTGATGCATCAAGGTCTTTCCATTTCATGCTTTTAATGATACCCGCAACCTGAACATAACCCCAATTTCCGCCTTTCCTGTATTGAGCGGTTAAGTTAGGGAGGTTAAAATAAGGCTTTACATGTTGAAGTCCTATGTTGTCTAAATCATCACCGCCATCAGCGGTACCGCCGGGCCTTTCCAACGCAACAATTAGCTTTTCATTTTCCTTTTCCATGATGACGTATCGTAACTGGATATTCAGAAAAAAGACTCTTGATAACGGCCCCCAATAATCAAGCGTAACAGGGAATACATTCAGATCCATAAAAGCCGATGCTGTTTGCCCGGCCCCGATTTTGCCAAGTTGTGCATATGCGTTCACTACATGAAAAGTGGTTTGACCTATATCTTTTCCAAAACCAAAGAGATCAAAATCAAATTGAGTTTTCAATTCGCCAAGCGGTGTATGTGTATTGCTTTTGATACCCAGTTTTGATTGCCGTATGCTAAAAAAAACGTTTCCGTCAGGACTAAATTCTTTTGGATAGGATGGAAGTTTGGAAGGCCTCATCACATCGAACCAATCAGGATCGATCGTATTAAAATTATATCCTGCATCGGTCACAACCTGCCCGTATATTTCGAAGCTATTTTTGTTTTCCTGGGCAAATGAATAAAAGTGGACGAAGAGTAAAAAAAAGTAAGAAATAAATTTCTTCATCCGGTAGCTTTTAAAGCAATGCAATGTTCTTCCAAAAACGTTCAAGGCTTTCATCGCCTCCAAACAAGGTGGTGAAAATGGTAGAGTCTGCCAGTAAAATATCCCCCAATCTTTCTTCATTTGGCGGCATCCATAAAAACATATTGAATTCATTATTACCTGCTTCAATAAACGGATGCGGATGCGACATATCAATAGGTTGTTGTGCCAGCACATGTATCAAATTTGGATCATCTGTGGTAACAGCATAATGTGGCAGGTGCATGTGAAAATTAAAGGTTGAAACGCCATCAAGTAAATGGTGTTTATCAAAGTCCTGGTGTTTAATAAGCGGCACCAACTGGTTTCTTGTTCCTGTTATAGTTGCAGGCCGCAAACCAAACCGGTTTTCTACAGGCACTCCAAGCCCCTTCATTAATGACCTTGTATATGTGCCAAAACGTTGCTGCCTTGGCACTAAAGGATCACCATGATGTGCATACTCCTGCTGCCGTTGATTTAAGTCTTCAGAGAAACCAACATCATGATGCGGGCTGAGTATTAAACAAGTGCCTTCGCGTTTTAAAAACTGTTTAATGGCTTCGATTTCCTCCGGCAATGCCTCCTGCTCAGTTACCATGTGGTCAAGGCCAAATACCATCAGCGTATCTGTATCTGCAAGAATTCTTTCATCGATCAATAATCTTTGCCCTGCCTGGTCAATGCGCTGGTAATCCGGAACAGGATGGCCTGTTACACTTTCAATCACCTGCTGAAAGCGTACAATACTTAAATGAAAAAGTTCCAGCGTTCCTGCAATGCCCTGTAAAAACATCTTTTCGGAATATTCAACCGACTCATAGAAAGGCCATAATACGCGGCGCACTTCGGTCATTGTCGAAAACCGGTTGTCCATTTCTGTGATATCACGGTTGGCTTCCCAGGGATAACTCCACGTCCAGTAAATACTGAATCTTCTTTTACCGGGAATATATTTACGCGGCGCAAGAACCTGGTTATACAGCCGGGGAGATGGATAAATAGTTATACTCATTTCAAATAAAATTTGTTTTAAAGATTCATAACTTTCCTATTGCAGTGAAGCGAGGTATTTTAATGCCTTTATGCCTGGTAAAAAGAAATAAGCACCGCCTCTTACGGTTGTAAAGGCCTGCAAACCTTTCAATTTCTTTTTTATGGGACGTTTGGGAATGGTTACTTCAAAAGCGCCATCAATACTTCCTGCAAAAGGATCCCTTTCATTTAAGTGTTCAAATTCCGGATCATTTGCCCAAACAGAGATCAGGAATTCAAACTGGCGTGAAATGTCTGCACAGCCTGCAAACACAGCGATACCACGGTTGGCGCCATCATCAGGGGCGTCATCAGGAAGATAAGGCCCATAAGTACCGCCCCTCCTGATGATCAACCTCCTGTTCATTATTCTTGAAACGCTGGTATCTCTTACATTCATCCTGCGGCAGTGTGATCCTACAGGACAGGCATACCCATGGGGGTCCATTTTCTCATAATCAAAATTGTTGTTCCGCTGGTTATCGAAGCCCAGTTCACGATCATCTTTATCAGGGCTTAATACCAATGGTGCACCGGTCTTTCTCCAACGCCCCATTAATTTAGCTGCCACCAATTCCTGCTCTTCAATTGTTTTACCATTCTGTTTCAGAAAGTTGCGGAATGCACCTACGTGTTCCTGCATTTTCCTGTAAGCGAGATAGCTGCCGTTCTTTGAAAGAACTTCCGGTTGCGGTTGTAGCGGAATAACACCGGTTTCATCCGGGTACCCCAGAAAAAACTCACCTGGTTTACTGGGCAGATGAGAGCCCGGTGAGGTGCTGGTAAATTCCGGTATCCTGCTTTCTTCCTTCGGGCCGGTGCTTATGGCAACTTCCCCTTTTGCCCCAATCACCATGCCTTCAATTACTGGGGTAGTGATGCGGTCGCGGTAGCCGAAATGTTCATGCACATAATCCAAAGGCGGAACTGCTTCAAGCAGCAACGTAGATAATATTTCTACGCCTGGTGTTTGGTCAAGATATTCCTGGTGCTTTTTAATACAGCGTTCCCGCTCGTCTTTATCGCGTGCAAAAAGGATAACTACTGCATGAAGGTCTTCACTTGCCATATTATCTTCCCAGTTATCGGGATGATTAATACCGGTATCACCCAACATTGCAGCACGGGCAGCCATGCCTTGCCTGAAAGCTTCAGGAAAAGTAGCAAGTTCTTCTTCGCTCACACCAAGCTTTTGCAATCCATTCCATGTAAAAGCAAGGCTCACCCACCGCATATCGTTTGGATTTGCAGCCAAAACGGATTGTGCAGTCCCTACTGTTGGAATCAATGCTTCCACCCACTTTCGCCCAGCTTCAGCATTATGAAAAGTGATGAAGTTGTATTGAGCAATTACCGCATTAGGACGTGCCAAAAGATAATGTTGAATATCCTCTAATTCCAGCATCAAAATATATTTAAATTGAATCAGTTATTGCATCTGGTCGAGCATTTCAGAAAAAGCTGCTTTTAGTTTCAGCGCACTCTTCACTTCCGCAGCAGAAACATAAGGATATTCTCCATATTCAAGAAAACTGGGGCGTTGATGTTCGCGGAAGAATTTGGTAACCGCATCTATATTTGTTTTCCAGTCTTCGGGAAACCCTTCGAGGTTTACAAAAACGGTAGTAACGCCGGTGCTGTTAAACAAAGCGATGGCATCTTCCATATACTTATCAAAATCGGTATCGAATATGCCCTGGTACATAAAATGCAAACCTGAACCTACATCAAACAAAACCCAGCGGAGAAAATGAAGCTTTAACGGCTCAAGAACATTGGGACTATCTTTTACAGCAGCTTCAATTGTTTTGCCGTATTCACGAATAATATCTTCCCGTCCTTCCTTAACTTTTACAATAATGGTAAATCCATAGTTTGCAGGAGTCTTAGGGAAAGTTGGCCCATAGCGTCCACTTTCCAGTTCAAAATATCCTTCTTTGGGAAGAGCAAGTGCGGCCGGTGTTGCCCAGCTATTGTTGTTGTCTGACATAAAAAATAATTGGTATTGTTTGGAATATTTGTTTCGTGATTAAATGCCAAGCCTTTCGTATTCAAATAAAACTGTTGAATGTTGTGCTACTAAAGTATTCCTTTTCAGCAAGTAAGTTTATTTAGCAAGGGATTTAACCGTAAACTGTATGCCCGCCCCCAACCCCTAAAGGGGGTAAGAAGATGATTGCGTAGAGGAACGACTAAGTGAATGGTGAGTAGTTTCTTATTCTGATGAACAGCGTGTTTATTGCAGGTTTTTATTTCTGGTTACAATATAAGTTTTTTGCAGGTTTTGCATTTATTTTGCTAACCCATATCCTGTTTTTCTCCTTGTTATTTTCCCTATCATTTCTACTAAAAAAGACGCAGCAAAGACGAAGGATGAACGTAAGTTGAACGTAGCTTGATCGTGCCGTGGTAGCTGTTACCATACCGCATGTATGGCTTTGCTATGGAGTTGCTATGCTGTACCCTGCGGTCTATAGTCATTGTCTACTCCTAAAATAACTAATTCCTTATTTATTGTTATTGTCCTTTGCGTTGATGCAAATAAATTAACCAAACCTGCCTGCCGGCAGGCAGGGAAAAATCAAGGACGGCATGATCGCTCCGCGCATCCGTCCGTGCCGCGCCTCCCTCTGTGTTGCTGGTTTATTTATTGCGGCTTGTTTTAACCAGCAACTATTATTTGTGGCGCTTTATTTATTTATAAGTCTAAAACAATTCAGGGTACACTTGTACCGACGCTGCCTAACGCATGAGCTGATGTGACCTGTGCAACTCTCTGCCTGTTACTTTAACCGATTTGTAGTTTGCAGCTACTATACACCTGCATAAAATTGCAGCTAATTTATATGTTTTTATTTGCTATCTTTAGGATGAAACCCAATTTATGGCAAGACTAACTAAGAACAGCCTTTTAAACAACCTGACCGGGCATATAGGCAAACAAATAGTAATTAAACAGTACGGAGATAAAACAGTAGTAAGCGCTTACCCGGATATGCGAAATGTGAAACCAAGCGTATTACAAAAACTGAAACGTAACTGGTTTAAAGACGCAGTTGCTTATGCACAGGCTATTAACCGTAACCCAACATTGAAAAAAGAATACCAGCAAAAAATTAAGCAAGGTAAAAGTGTTTACCATTATGCGATAAAGGAATATCTGCAGCAGTTTAAAAAGAAAGAAAATTAAGTGCTGGCTTATGAGCCGCAGGTAAATGTGTGAATTCTTTAACTCAAAAGCACGAATGCACAACATTGAAACTGACTAAAATGAAACAACCCTTTTTAAAACCAAAGCAAATAGGCTGACAGCTCTTCAAACAGCCAACCCAATCAAGTTCTATTTATTGTCAACGCTTTATTAACGACACGATTCAATCATAATGACAAGACAGGAAGCAGAGAAAATTTTACAGCAAAGATTCAAACTTCCAAAGTTCTATGATGAGCAATGGGAAACAATTGAAAAGATTTTCAGAGGTGAAAGAGTATTACTTATTGAAAAGACAGGTTTCGGAAAATCACTTTGTTTCCAATTTCCCGCAATCCTGTTTGACGGGACAACTGTAATTTTTTCACCTCTCATTGCTTTAATGCGTGACCAGGTAAAGAAACTTACTGCTCTTGGCATTTCTGCAAAGTGTATTAACAGTGAGCAGACATCAGAGGAAAACTCTCAAATCATCAACGAGGCAAAGGCAGGCAAAATCAAAATTCTATACATCGCACCTGAGAGACAAGAGAATAACGAATGGATTGAAGCTACAAGGCAAATGAATCTTAGAATGGTTGTGGTTGATGAAGCACATTGTATTTCTGTTTGGGGACACGACTTCCGACCAGCATTCAGAAGGATTATAAACCTTGTAAAACTTTTACCGGCAGGACTTCCTGTTCTTGCAACAACCGCTACCGCAACAAAAAGAGTTGAGCAAGATGTTGCCAAACAAATTGGTGGAAACATCACAACTTTGAGAGGTAACCTGATGAGAGATAACTTCAAACTGTTTGTTGTAAAAGTTTCGTCGGAAGACGAGAAGTTAATTTGGTTAGGGAAGAATTTGGAAAAGTTTCCAGGTTCCGGAATTATTTATACAGGAACAAGGGTTGACACAGAAATTTATTCCAAATGGTTTGAACATCTGAAAATTTCTTCTACAGGTTATAATGCAGGACTTGATGCTGAAACAAGAATTGCAATTGAAAACAGCTTGATGAATAACCAATGGAAATGTATCATTTCAACCAACGCATTGGGGATGGGAATTGACAAACCCGATATTCGTTTCATCATTCATACACAAATTCCGCAATCACCAATTCATTACTATCAGGAAATAGGCAGGGCCGGAAGAGATGGGCAACCTTCATACATAATATTATTCTACAATCCCGATGACAAAAGATTACCCGAAGCATTTATTGAAGGAGGCAGACCATCAATAAAGAAATACGAAAAAGTAATTGCTGCAGTAAAAGCTGAATTACTTGGTGAAAAAGATTTAATGCGAAGAACAAATTTGAAACAAAATCAAATAAGAGTTATTAAAGCTGACCTGATTGAGCAAAAAATAATCCGACAATTAGCGAACAAAAAGATTGAATATATTTTTGATGCTCCTGCTCTTGACACAAGGGCATTTGAAGAACTTCGTGCAGCAAAGACCAAAGACCTCGGCAGCATGATAGAATATGTTGAAACAAATGCGTCAAGAATGAAATTTCTTTGCGACTACTTAGGCGACACATCAAATCACACCTTTACAAATTGTGATAATACAGGAGAGAAAAAAATCGCAGTCCAGGTTACCCGCGAATGGACGGAAAAGCTCCAGGCTTTCAGAGAAGATTATTTTCCTGAATTAGTGGTGGAATCAAGAGGTTCAAACATTGTGAACGGAGTAGCATCGTCTTACTATGGCGTTTCTTCGGTTGGTTCAGCACTCCATCGTTCTAAGTATGAAAATGGTGGTGCCTTCCCAAACTTTCTTGTGAGTTTAGTCCTTAAAGCATTCAGAAAAAAATTCGGACAAGAGAAATTTGATTTAGTTGTTTATGTTCCGCCAACATCGTCTGGCGATTTGGTAAAAACATTCGCAACAACAGTTGCTCAAATTCTAAAATTCCCAATCTCGCACAACTTAAAAAAGCAACGACAAACATCAGAACAAAAGGTGTTTGAAAACAGCTACCTGAAATCAGATAATGTAAAAGATGCTTTCACCTTTGCTGTTCCTGAAGAAGTGAACGGAAAAAGTATTTTATTGATTGATGATATTTTTGACAGTGGGGCAACAGTGAAAGAAGCAGGTAGACTATTAACTACCTTCGGGGCTACGAAAATTGCCCCAATTGTTATAGCAAGAACAGTAGGAGGTGACCTGGTATGAGTGATATTTCCGAAATACTTAAAAGTAATCTCATTGGTATTTCCTATACTTATAATGGGAAATACCTGTGCTTAATGGATGCAGAAATTCAAGTTTTGACAATTACAAGACAAGGACAAAGAAATGAATAATGAAGCAACCTATTGGATAGCATTGGCACATCTGCCAAGGTGGGGACATCTGAAAATAAATAATCTCATTATAAAGTTCTATCATGAGAAGAAAATTTCTGTTGAGGAGTTTTTTAATCTCTCCGAAACTCAATGGGGAAATGATTATCAGTTAGACGAGAAACAAGTTTCCGATTTACGACAAGCAAAATCAGAATTGGGTAGTAACGCATTTTTAGCTGAATCGCTTTTCAGCCAGGGCTTTGAATTGATACCAATTGTATCACCTGAATTTTCAAAAACACTCAAAGGAAATTTAAAAGCTCCGTACTCCCCTGCCGTTCTTTATGTGAAGGGCAACAAAAAAATTCTTGAAGAAAAATCAATTGCGATTGTCGGTTCAAGAGATGCTTCGGAAATTGCTTTGAAATTTACAGACAATATTGCGAAACTTGCAAGCAAAGAATATAAAGTTGTTGTAAGTGGTTTTGCAAAAGGAGTTGACAAACAAGCATTAGATTCAGCAATCAATTACAAAGGGCAAAGCATAATTGTTTTACCACAAGGCATTATGACTTTTGATTCAGGTTTCAAAAAGTATTATTCACAAATCGTAAACGGAGATGTGTTGGTATTAAGTACATTCTTTCCAAAAGCTCCATGGAGAGCAGAGTTAGCGATGGCAAGAAATCCAATTATTTATGGACTTGCAGACGAAATTTATGTAGCCGAATCGTCAGAGAAAGGCGGAACATGGAGTGGCGTTGTTGACGGATTACGGAAACAGAGAAAAATTTTTGTAAGACAGCCAGAACCAACAGAGAAAAATGCAAACCTAATTTTAATTCAAAAGGGTGCAGTGCCAGTTGACTTTAACGGAACTGTTGTTTCTAAGACTTACTACACAACAGTTGAGCAAGTGCCGGTAATTCAAGAATCAAACGAAACAGAATCTATTGACAAGAAAATTCGTTCAGCTTTTAATGGCAGACCGCTGCATGTAAACGAACTTCTTGTTAGGCTTGGAATGGATTGGACAGTTAAAAAGTTGACAGCTTACTTGAAAAAGCTTGACTTCATTGAGATTGTAAAAGACAGGAGACCCAATCTTTACAAGTTGAAGGGTTCAGAAGATTCACCTCAGCAGAGATTGTTTTCGTAGAAAATACCATTCACAAAAAAAAGCACTCTTAAAAACCTTGCAAGACAGCCCATGAACCAAGGTCTTTAAGAGTGTACTTTTCTCCAGCCCAGAAACTCCTTTCCCACAATGTCTTTTTACCGAAGCTTTGTGCATGAGCGGGGCATTATGTCAATCGAAGCACAAAAGCCCCAAGTTGTTCTGAGAATGCTATTATAAAGCAAGAATGTTAGCATAAGACTGAGGCATGGCTTTGTGCAAAAGCGTCTTGTGCGGGTTATAGAATAAGTAAAGCTTAAGATACCAGTACACTAACCCTGCGCCTCAATCTTAAGTCAGCTACGGAATACAAGTTCTGTTGCAGGATGGCTTCCGTTGCTTTTAATTATGAGATTTCCGCCTTCGCGGAAATGACGCGCAGTTAGGTTTACTAATTCTTAATGTATAACAATTTTTAGGTTGAGAATCTTCTTTTAAAAGTTCCCTTCTCCGCAAAGTCCTCAGCTAATCACAAAGCTAAAGGAGAGACTTTTGCGAAGAAGAAAGATCCTGCATAACCGATTCTCACTTAACGGTAAAATTTGTGACGGCAATAATTATTTACTACTTTTAAATACATGAATCCAGAACAATCTGCGTTTTATATAACCGGGAAATATTTTGGAATAATTTGTTTCCGCATTGTTGGGATCAGTGGCATATTGGAAACCAATAAAAAAGCTTTTGAATGGGAAAATTACTGATCCTCCTTAGCTGCGCCGGGATCATTATTTTTTTTCTTATCCCTGTTAAAACATATTCGCAAAATCCTGCCTCTGGAATTCCTGATGGAACGGAAGGTGAAGTTTTTCCTACACCGTATGATTCTCTTTCCGGTCTTTCAAAAAAAGATAAATGGAAAAACTGGAATGAATTTGACGGGCCTCTTACTACTTTAAAATTTGGAATTGGGTTTATGACAGAATATGCCGGATTTAGCCAGGACTCTGCCAGCAAGCAGCAGGTACCGGGGGTTACGAATAGCCTTTCGGTCAGGGACTTCCGGTATACTATGGCCGGTGTTGTAAAAACCAAAAGGGAAATCACCTGGAAGGCGGGTATTAATTACGATGGAAATACCGGCACATGGAGGATACGCGAAACAGGCGTGCAGGTTAAAGTGCCGGAGTTGTCAGGATATCTTTTCTTCGGCCGTACCAAAGAGGGTTATTCACTGCAAAAAATCCAGAATGGATTTACCCTGTGGAGGTTTGAAAGGCCCATGATACAGGATCTAGTTCCAATTCTAGCCGATGGAGTAAAATATTCCGGATATTTTCCGAAACAACACCTGCAATGGACACTGGGTACTTATTTCAATATTTTCGGAAACGAGGTGCAGCCGCAGACCAGTTTCAAAAGGCAGATTACAACCCGTTTAGTCTGGTTGCCTATATACTCCACACCTACCGCCCCGGTTCTGCATATCGCATTGAATTACCGGTACGGCAAAGTTTTGGACGATACTATACAGGTTCGCTCGAAACCGGAAATAAGCAAGGCTCAATATTTTGTTGATTCAAAGAAATTTTGGGCAGATTATGTGAACAGCCTTTCAGGGGAAGTTTATTATCGTACAGGGCCCTTAATGGCAGGAACTGAATTTGGCTCGCATTTCGTTCATTCGCCGGAAAAAGGCAACCCGGTTTTTACAGGCGCCTGGTTCTTCTTGCTTTATTCTTTCACCGGCGAAGCAAGGCCTTATGCGCCAAACTTTGGGACCTTCACATTTCAGACAGTAAAAAAATCAGTGTTTGATGGCGGCATCGGAAATATTGAAGCCACACTGAGTTTCTCCAATATAGATCTTGATGATGCTGACATTACCGGTGGTAAATTCTGGAGATTTACTCCATCAGTTTACTGGAGCCTGAGTAGAAATGTTTTTACAACAATTGCGTACGGATTCGGCGTGCTGAATAAAGACGGCTATAAAGGCAACACGCAATTTTTTCAATGGAGATTTGGGTTCTGGTTTTAATTAATTTTAAAGAGAAAGTTTAATGTTTTTTATTGAACAATTATAAATGATCGCCGTGTTCAGGAAAAAATCGTTGATTATATTATTTGTTTTGATGTGGTTCTCCAGGCCCCTGATGGCCCAGGATGAAGATGCCCTGCCGACGGTGGATGATGAAACAGAAACAGCCGTGCAAAGCCACACAAATGAAATGAGGGTGATGAAAAATTATAAACTGGGTGATGGGCTGAACCTAATTTCAAGAAATGCACAAATACAATTTAATCAAAGTATACAGGTTTTATATGGCGTTAATACACCGGATGATCTAAGCTCCTATAATTCAGAATACAGGATAAGAAGAGCCAGGTTGAATATCGCAGGACTACTTTTTAGTGATAAATTATTTTTCAGGTTAAGATTGAACCTGGCAGGGAATTATCAAAGTACCACAACCGGATCCAGGTCATTCAACAACGTTGTTCAGGACGCATTAATCGAATACAGGCCAAAGCAGGGGCAGCGCATCAATTTTGGTGTACGTGCAGATTATACAGATACCCGCGAAATAAGAATAGAGGGTGAATCTCTCGGGTTTGTTGAGCGAAGTATTGTTTCCGATGCATTTGACGCCATATTTGACTATGGAATTCGTTATGCCGGTCAATATAGCCTGGGTAATGGTGGCGTATTGAAACCCTATCTTGCCTTTACAACAGGGGACGGAACTGCATCACTTCAGAAAAACTTTACGGGCTTTAAATACGGAGTGCGCCTCGACTACCTTCCTTTTGGAACTTTTTCTAAAGGGGGCGAATTCTTTATGGATGATGTGGTTAAGGAACGCACACCTAAACTTGTTATTGGTGGTGTTTTTAGTTATAACAATGGCATCAGTTCAGCAAAGGGAACCAACGGCGGGAGGTATATTTATGGAGATTCAACACAAAAAATATTAAGGCCCAGCCTTACAAAGTCAGGTGTTGATTATATGTTTAAATACCGTGGATTCTATTCGCTGGGAGATTTTGTTATAACCCATACCTCAGTTCCAAATAACATTTATGGTGAGTTCTCTACTTCGGGAAACTTTACGCCGTATACCGGGCAAACTCCGGAGCAGATAAAAAACACAGTGACGAGCAGGATCAACTTAGGGAGTGGCCTGAATTTACAGGCAGGATATATGTTGGGCAAGTACTCTATCGCCGGCAGGTATTCCCATCTGCAGCAGGATGAACAATCAGCTGATTTTGCAACGGTAAATAAAGCTTATTCGCTGATTGCTACCCGTTATTTCTCTGGCCATAATTTAAAATTAAACGTGGAAACCGGATATCAGCAATTCAATAAAGCCATCACTACTGAAAGCCATAATGGTACTATATACCTGCAGACGATGTTAACGGTTCAATTTTAAAACTATGAAGAGATTTATAACCTTAAATATTATTCTATGTCTCTTTAGCGGGTTACAGGCCCAGGATTCTGTATTCTATAAAAAGTTTTTCCCGGACCCGTCTTATTCCATGCCGGTTCCAATAACTACAGGAAATAAATCATTCAATTACTTTACAAAATATAAAGATGCCGTTCAATTTATTAAAGAGCTGGCCGGCAAACATCCCCAATTGATAAAAATCGGCAGCATTGGTGAAACACAAAGAGGAAGAGACCAGGTATCTGTTCTTATTACTAATCAAAACTCTCCTGAAAAAGAAAAATTAAGGGTTGCAATCCTAGGCAGTATTCATGGTAATGAGCCTATTTCAACTGACGGGCTGCTTTTTCTGATTCACCAGCTAACTGAAGATGCCGGATATGCCCAGTTACTCGACCAGCTTGAGATCATGGTGCTGCCGGATATAAATGCAGATGGCCGGGAAGCCGAGAAAAGAACGACCAGTAATGGAATAGATCTCAATCGCGATCTTACTTCATTAAACGCACCGGAAAGCAGGAATATTAAAATGGCAATTAACCGCTTTGATCCTCAGGTTGTATTGGATTTCCATGAATTTAATCCTCACCGGTCAGACTTTAAAGAGCTGAGTGACTGTTACTCCATTGGCTATGATGTGATGTTTTTGTATACGGGAAACCTTAATGTTGATCCTTCGATTAGAAAAATGATCGCTGAAGATTTTATTGCACCTACAAAAACTTATTTAACACAAAATCACAGGGAAGTTTCAGACTACGCCACAACCCGGCGGGATGGCAAGGAAATACTTTTGAATATGGGAGGAACAGCATCCAGATCAAGTGCTACCAATTATGCATTGCAAAACAGGATATCCCTTTTAATGGAAATAAGGGGAGTTACGGAAGGCAACCAATCAGTAAAGAGAAGAATTGAAACTTCATTCCTTTGCGCAACTTCTTACCTGAGAATTGCGGATAGTTTACGAAGCCAGATCAAATCAACCATTGATGCGGCAAATAAAAGCAGTGTTAATGGCGACAGGAACATTGTTGTTACATCTGAGCCTGCCATGAAGCAAATGCCCTTTCTTTTTGTGGATGAATGTACAAATGAGCACAAAACAATTGAATTCCGAACCTATTATAATATGGACCAAACACCTGTTATAACAAGGGATAGACCGGGGGCTTATTTGATTTTTCCCTGCAGCAAAAAAGTAAAAGATGTGTTGACGACATCCGGCCTTGTTTTGAAGGAAGTAAATAACCCCCAGGAGATGACTGTCCAGGTATACAAAAAAAATGATGCGGGCTCATTTGAACTTGAAACAAAAAAAATTAACATCCCTAAAGATGCAGTAATAATAGATGCATTGCAGCCCATGGGTAATACACTTTCTGACCTGATTGAACCGGAAGGAAGTAATTCTATTTATATGAACGGACAGATAAAAACAGAAGCCAAAAAGGGAACACTTCCTGTTTACCGGATTTCTCATGAACAATTATCGAAACTTTAAACAAGAAAAATTATGATTAAAAAGGCATCCCTGTTCCTGATAATTGCGATCGTTGCTTTATCTGGCCCCATCCGGGCGCAGGTAAAATCAGCCGACAGTACCGGTGTTGATTCATCAATAATATATACAACCGGGGAAGGATTATATGTCAACTTCGGAACAAAAACCAAATTCCAGCTTAACCTTAATGGGATATTGTCACCAGGATTCCAGTTCAGATCCTACAAGGCCAGTGGTGAGGTTACAAAGGAAAATCAAATGTCAATCAACCTTGCCCGCCTCAATATGAATTTTTCTGCATTTAATGGATTAATGACCGCCGCTGTTAAAGCGGACTTTACCGGTACTTCTCCATTACTGGAAGCGTGGGTAGCGTATAATTCAAAGAATGGGCACAACAGAATTACTTTCGGGCAAAGGAAGGGCATTTCCAATAACAGGCTTGCTTTGGCAGACGAAAAATTTGCTTCTTTTATGGCGCCCACTTTAAATGGATTGTCAAATGATGGAAGTATTTACGGTGGATTGATGCAAAATTTTGTGGTTACTACGCGTGAGGGGGGATTATTTTATGAATCAAATTTTTCTCTTGGGCAAACCCGCGTATATGGTGCTGCTTCTGTAACCAGCGGGCAAGGCCAATCCATTAACAGCACGCAAACTAACCTGGGGCTTAAGTACGGTGCAAGGATTGATATTATGCCAATGGGTGATTTCATTAAAAACAATGCATTTATATCGCAGGACATTTACTTTGAACAGAAGCCAAAGCTCGGTATTGGTGTTGCCGGCAGTTATACTGCTAAAGCCACTACACCTGTTGGTGCATCCAGTGAAAATGCCTCAGGTATATACAATGAGGATGGCGACCCCACGAACGCCGACTATAAAAAGCTGGTAGCTGATTTGATATTCAAGTACAGAGGATTTGCTTTTGTGACCGAATACACTGATGCAACCGTGTATGGTAAAAACATATACAGCGATGCAGCATTAACCAAGCAACTTACTCCTGAAGCGCTCAGTGCCAAGTATAGTATTGGGAATGCATTCAACGTTCAGACCTCTTATGTCTGGAAAAATGGCTGGGCAATTGAAGGCAGGTATTCTAATGTTACCCCGGAATTCAATGTGGATGAATCCATTGCCAAAAAGCAAAACTGGTACTCAGGTGGCTTCAATAAATATTTTATGAATTATGCGATAAAGACGGGAATCAATACAACCTATATTGATGAGAGTGACATTGCCGGTAATAAACATACCTGGATCACTAACATTGCTATTCAGCTTTCATTCTAAAAAGAAAAATTATGAACCGGAGACTTCTGTTGGCTTTTGCAACTATATTCTTCTTTAGCTGTTCTTCAAAAACGGTATTTGACATTGCGCCAAAGCCACCTGTGGATAATGAAACTTCTGAATTGATCATTTCTGAAATATCTACTGCAATAAATACGGATGGGAATGCAGGAGGCGTAAGGAATCATTATGTTGAACTCTATAACGGCACAAGAGATGTGCTTGACCTATCTCAATATGCAATAGGATACCAGCCGACTTTTGATGAAAATACACTGTCAGACTGGTCGTTCCCGACAGATGAAACTTATTTAAAACTGAGTGGTACACTCGAGTCGGCTAAATGTTATGTAATTGCTTCAACCCAGGCTGACCCTGCTTTCGTGCCAGGCAATATTACCTGGGGTACAAGCAGTACTTCGGCAAGTGATGCAAGCTCTCCGCTACAATTGAGCGGTAATAGTGCAATAGCGTTATTGAAAAAGGATGCAGGAGGAACTTATATATTAGGCAGTGATACTTATAAGATCATTGATGTTTTTGGAAGCCCGAATGTTGCCAGGGTAACATCAAGCGGTTCCAGCAGCAGCCGAAACAACTTTATCTGGCCGGTTGCAGGAGAATCAGGCGATACAAGGAACAGAACATTCTGGAGAAAAGGAACTGTTCATGATCCAAGCCCTGACTGGTCGCTTACGAGCGGCACTACCGCAGATAACTCACAATGGATATTGTCAGGCGACAGGGCCTGGGATTATTCCAATATAGGCCTGCCCACGAAATAATTTTATTTAATTTACAGATCAACAATACAGCGCCCATGAAGCTGATCAGGAATGTACAGGTTTATGCTCCCAATAAGCTTGGTAAGAAGGACTTACTTACCGGAGGTGGAAAGATTTTAGCAATAGCAGACAGCCTTTCTTTGCAAGGACCAGAGATCGAAGTCGTTGATATGAAAGGGAGGATAGCAACTCCCGGGTTGATCGATCAGCACATCCATTTAATCGGCGCAGGGGGTAAGCATGGGTTCAACTCTTTGACTCCCGAAATAACTTTATCAGAACTGATCGCCTGCGGATCTACAACAGTAATGGGATTGCTTGGAACAGATGGCATTACAAAAAGTTTAAGAACGCTGTACGCAAAAACAAAGGCCCTGGACAGAGAAGGGATCACTGCATATATGCTTACCGGTTTTTTTGGACTGCCTCCAATTACATTAACAGGATCCGTTTTAGAAGACATGATATTGGTTGATAAAGTAATCGGATGCAAGGTGGCAATCAGTGATCCGAGGTCTTCTTATCCTACCGCAAAAGAACTGCTGAATATTCTTAAAGATGTTCATGTTGGTGGGTTAACCTCCGGCAAAGGCGGCATCCTGCATGTTCATCTTGGATCACTTGACACGAATATGTCATTACTGCTTGAGCTGGTTGAAACATATAAATTTCCTATCAAAAATATTTCACCAACGCATGTGGGCAGAACGGCTTCACTTTTTGATGAAGCCATAAAGTTTGCCAAATTGGGAGGCATGATTGACATCACTACCGGGGGCACAAAATTCAGTGAACCTTATGAACAGGTGTTATACGCTTTGAGTAAAGGCGCTTCCATTGATAACATGACTTTCAGCAGTGATGGAAATGCCGGGATGGCGCGGATGAATAAAGATGGTGAGGTTGTAGAATTTTACAAAGCTCCTGTTGACCTGAATTACAAACAGGTTGTAAAGCTCATAAAGAAAGGCCGGCTTCCTGTTAGCGATGCGTTTAAGATGGTTACGTCAGGGCCTGCAAAAAACCTGTCACTCACAAATAAGGGCATAATTGATTTGAATAAAGATGCAGACCTGTGCTTTTTCGATAATGATTTTAACCTGACGGATGTAATGGCAATGGGTAACTGGATGATGAAGGATGGAACAGTGACTAAAATTGGTAGTTTTGAAACCAGCCTGCAGGACGATGAAGATGATGATGACGAATAATCGGGAGATAAGTATCAACTCAACAATCAAAGTTGTCTATATAAGTATCCTTATATGATGGACGACCGGAAGCTACCGGCTTGTTTTTACCTTCCTTTTTAAACCTTAATTTTTGAGCCCATGTATAAGGAACATTCAATGGGTTTGTAAAGTAAATCCCCGTGGCAAGGGCTATACCATTGTTGATCAATGCACGCCGGCTGACGATTTTTTTTTCAGTATTATCCGGTTCGATATTAGCCATTCTATTAAAAATTATAACTAAAGCAATTTACAGAAATACCCGGTGAGGCACAAAATATCTGTGAATCTTATCGCCGGATTTTCCTTTCCGGCAAATGGTGAATGATAATTCCCAGAAGACAGACATGGATTAATCAACCACGGGGGCGTTTATACAATAATTTTATCCTAAAAATTTAGAAATAAGTGTTGTGATCAAATCTTTCAAAGGAATTTCCTGTGCAATTACCGGTATAAAGGGTAATATAACTGCAGCTATAAAACTTATCAGGATTGTTTTGTCAATTATTACCACGCGCATATCGGCTGTCTTTTCAAAACTGCCTATCAGGTCAACATGCCAGGATGTATCCGGCCGGGTTTCACCGGTATCATAAAAGTCCTGTAATTCTTTTTCATAAGTTCTGGCAAAGTCCCAGGCGTCTCTGCTGTATTCAAGAAAATATTTCCGCTTAACGGATGCGAGCAAAGGCAGAAATATAAGTAATGGTAAAATAAACAGCAGGAATACAAATACAAGCAATGCGCCGATCAATACAGGAAAATCTTTAATAGATCCATTGGAAAAAATGATCAGGTTGCTTGTGCCGGCAGCAACCAGCGAAGAAAATGCAAATGCTACCGGAAAGAAACTAAGCTGGGTATATTTTAAAAAACCAAGCCCGCCCATTCCATCAGGGTGAAGGGATGAAAGTTTAAGATCGATCTTTGATATCTTCCGCAAAAAGATTATCCATATTACAATGCTGTACAGCCACCGGTACAGTATCAGTTGCAAAAGAGGCAGACTGAAAAGAATATACCACCAGCCCGCTATTGAAATCCTGCCCTGGTACAATACCCACGGCGCATAAGCATCGGGCAGGTTGGATAGCCCTTTCATGCGAACATAGAATGTGTAATAAACCAGCAGGAATAATAGTATGTCTACTATTATTGAATTACGGTATTTTATTAACCAGTCAATTTTATTTTCAAATTCATTGCGGTTGGTTTCATTTATGATCTTCGAATCATAAAACATGTGAATGGTGCGGGAGAAACTCCTGTTCACAAATTGCCTGGAAAAAAACAGTATCGGGAAAACCAATAAAAATCTTACATGCGTCGCAACATCACGCACAAAAAGAAGAAAAAACTGGTTGAACCCAAGCTGGGTAAAAGATAATAGAGCCAATGGCAACCAACACAGCAGTATTATTGACAGCGCCAGTAATATCTTAAACCGGCGGCTTTTTTGCTCATAGCCTGTCCGGTCAAGTAACCTCCAGAGAATGCCGCCGGGAACAAAGGCATAATCTTTAGTTTCTGCCATAGCTGATCTTTTAAAAGATTTACGAATTCACAATTACACTTTCAAACATAGAAAAAACAATTAACAGAAAGTAGAGCGAAATGCCGGTAATAAAAAGAGTCAACGTTTTTTTATAATAAGCGTCTGCTTTATCCCTTGGATAATTCAAATTAAGGATACGGTATAATACCACAATAGATATTGGAATATGTATGCAAAGGCTGATCGCTATTAAATATTCCAGGTATCTTGGAGTGCTAAATGCTTTGGGCACCCAATTGACTGCAATATTCAAAGTAAAACCTAAAATAATTCCGGTTGCAGTAACTATGGGCTGCCTTACATTTCTTAGTTTATCGTCTTCCATAATATTATTTATCCAGGTATTGCAAATACAGAATAACTCAAAGCTTTTTATAAATATCTGTAATTGCCTGCTTGCCCACATCTGCTTTCATAATTCCACGCATAGGCCTGCCCAGGTCAAGTGTTATATAGGTAACCATTGAGGAAAAGAAAGCAAATGCTATAATCACAAACCAGTCTTTGCGCCGCATGGCTGAACTTGTGAATCCTCCAATAAAACTGGTAACCAAAGCAAGAATAAACAACATGTATATTATTGGATCAGGTACTCTTGCATATAAACTCATTTCTATCGTTGTGGAAATATCAAACATGCTGTTTAATGCAGGCATCATGTTATTGGAAGGTATCAGCATATTGGGTTGCTTTGATTGCTTTGTGGCTATTGCCCATAAAGCACCGGCTGCTGTTGCTGCATCCACTTTTGCTTTACTAAAGAGTGCAGTATCCGTAACGTTATCATAGAATGAAAGACGGGCTGCAATATATTGTTTGAATTCTGCATGGAATTCATTGCGAACGCTGTCGGGGTAAAGGTCTGACCGCAGCACTGCAGTTCCTATATCATTGGCTTCTTCTACAATGGTATCCCGTACATTACTGTAACGCGAAGCTGACATTCCAAATGTAAAAGCAAGTATAAAGGCCGATAATCCAAACAGTGCAG
>JABDFS010000060.1 GCA_013286425.1 Bacteroidota bacterium | reverse complement strand
GACACCAGCGACGCTAATGACTATAAACTACTGTAATTGTATTTATCTTTAATTGAACTTTCCTGCAGGCGGTTCATATGCAACGAAATACTAACAGCGTTCATCGTATTCTGTTTCCGTATAAAAAATATTTCTCCCAAACTGTGATTTTTTTGTATGTATTTCTACCAATAGTAAAAAGCATTATTTAAACCTGATGAATATTCAAAAGGAGGATTTTTTAGCGCTTATTGAAAGGAATAATCATTAAGGTTTGTAACTCGTATTGTGTCAATAAAAACGACAGGGAAGACCTGACCCAGGAGATTGTTTACCAGCTATGGAGATCAGGTAACAGTTTTAATGCACAGAGTAAGTTTTCAACCTGGATGTACCGTGTTGCACTGAATGTGGCAATCTCATTTTACAGGAAAAAAACAAGGCCCGGTGCTGTTGTTCCTTTAAATGAAAGCCATATAAATATTGAAGATGAAATAAATAATGCTGATGAAACAGAAAAAAGAGTGGTGCTGCTGCAACGTTTTATTAATGAAATGAAGGAATTGGACAGGGCGCTGACATTATTATATTTTGAAGAAAAAAGCTACAGCGAAATAGCTGAGATCTTAGGTATCAGCGAAACGAATGTAGCAACTAAGATCAGCCGTATTAAATCAGGATTAAAACAAAAGTTTTCAAACTACCTCTAAAAGTTAAATGATGAATGACATTGAAATAAAAGGCATGTGGAAGGATTACGATAAAATGATTGAAGAATCAAAAGTGCTGAACCTTCAGTCGTGGGTATTAAACCTACGTTGTTTTGAAACACTGCAAACGCAAAAGGCGAAATCAAATCTCAGGTCGCTCATTATCCCTGAAATAGTTGTAATTCTATTAGGTGTGGGCTGGGTGTGGTTTTTAGTAATGATGCTTTCTTACCTGTTTTCACAAACTATCATCGCCATTTCTTTAATTATACTCATTGCATTAACCACCGCATCCATAGTTATGTATATACAGAATATAACTGTTATTGCACAAATAAATTACAGCGACAGCATAACAAAAACACAGGAAAGAATAGCCTTTTTACAATCATCTATTGTTAACAGCATCCGTATCGGGTGGCTTCAGCTTCCTTTTTACACCACATGTTACATATCAAATAAATTATTAACTGCAGGCAGCATACAATTCTGGATAATCCAGGTTTCAGTTACATTATTATTTATATGGCTGGCAGTTTTTTTATTCAGGAATATTTCGTTGAAGAACAGCAAAAAAAGATGGGTAAAACACCTGCTGCAAGGCTACGGGTTAAGCCGTGTTTCAAAAGCAATGGACTTTCTTGAAGAGATAGAAGAATTTAAAAAAGACATGGTGTATTAGTTCTGTTCTGCCATAGTTAGTATTGCGGTTTTAATATCTTTTGAAAACCTGTTTCATTTGAATAACTTTCCCTAATGAGACCAACTCGTTTGTATTGCTGCTTATACGCTATGCTGTTATTCACTTCAACACTGAATGCGCAACCTTATCCGAGATTTAAAGTGCTGGCTTTTTACAGTACAACGGTTGAAAAAGCACATGTGGATTTTGCGAATGATGCCATACAGTTTTTTAAAGAGCTTACTGTAGGCAATGGTTTTGTGTTTGATACCACAAGCAATATGGCAGACCTGAATGATGAAAAAATAAAAGATTACCAGTTGCTGATATGGATAAACGATTTTCCGCACAACGATACACAACGCATAGCTTTTCAAAAATATATGGATAATGGTGGCGGCTGGCTCGGCTTTCATGTTGCCGGCTATAATGATAAAACAACCAACTGGCCCTGGTTTGTAAACTTTTTAGGGGGCGCTGTTTTTTACAATAATAACTGGCCGCCATTGCCTGCAAAACTTACTGTTGACGATACTTCACATCCTGTAACAAAAGGAATTCCCGCAACATTTATTTCACCTGTAGGCGAATGGTATCAATGGAAACCGGGCCCGCGGGAAAATAAGAAAGTAAAGGTGCTGGTAAGTTTATCTCCTGAAAATTTCCCCATGGGAATTAAGGATATAATTGCCAATGGCGATATGCCCGTAGTATGGACGAACACTGATTACCGTATGATCTATTTGAACATGGGCCACGGGCCGCATATACTTTCAGATGCTACACAAAATAAATTGATCATTAACGCCTTTCGCTGGGTAATTACTTCCGATAAAAGAGGGAATGTTATAGATAAATAAAGCGTATTACCAGGATGTTCTCTGCTACACTTATTTTAACAAGAGTTGGGATAAACTATTTGAAATAGTATAACATGAAATTAAGCGTGATTGTAAAACGAAAATCTTTTTGCACGTCATCTCGACGTAAGGAGAGATCTCCCTAATTATTTGAGCTTAAAATTATGTAGAGATGTCTCACTATCGTTCGACATGATTGCTATGCAAGTCGCTGCCGGATAGCAAGCCTCGGGAATGTTCATGTTCTTATCCCAAACTCACATTACCTTAGTTACTTCAGAAGCATAACTACAATCTTATGAAAAGATTTACCGGTGTATTGTTTGCTATTGCTTTGTTTTTATTCTCTCAATCTGCAACTGCACAGGAACAGGATTTTGCAGTAAAAGGTTTTCATCTTGACCTTAGAATCCAGGTAATGAAGATGGATGCTTTAAAAGCCTTTGCAAAAAAACTAAGTGAACAGGGAATAAATACACTCGTGATGGAATGGGAAGGCACTTATCCTTTTGAATCGCAACCACTGATCCCGAATAAATATGCTTATACCAAAGAAGAAATAAAATCTTTTATCAATTATTGCAGCAGCATTGGTATTGATGTTATTCCGTTGCAACAAAGTTTCGGGCACGTAGAATATATTTTGCGTAATGACCAATATAAAGACCTGCGGGAAGATCAAAAAGATTATTCACAGGTTTGCCCTCTGCAGGTAGAAGGCAATAAAAAGCTCTTCACTGCTTTGTTTACAGAACTGGCTGCCACACATCCTTCAAAATATATTCATATCGGCGGTGATGAAACTTATTTATTGGGCCACTGTGACAAATGCAAAGCAATGGCTGCCAAAGAAGGCACATCGAAGTTGTATATAGACCACATCAAAATGCTTTGTGATATTGTAATTAGTTTAGGCAAGATACCTGTGATGTGGGCAGACATTGCATTAAAACATCCTGAAGCTTTACAGCTTTTACCAAAGCAAACCATTCTGGTTGACTGGAATTATGGTTGGGACATGAACAATTTTGGCGATCATCAAAAGCTTATTGACGCAGGGTTTGAAGTGTGGGGCGCTCCTGCCATACGCAGCCATCCAGACAATTATTTCCTGACGCAATGGGAAAAACATTTTAAAAACATAAGTGATTTTATACCTGTATGCAGGCAGTTAGGTTACAAAGGAATTATTATGACCTCATGGTCAACATCAGGCCAATACTCTACCGTTTGGGAAAGCTCTGATGATATAACAGACCTGTATGCAATAAGGCATGTATATCCCATCACCGGCTTCAATATGTTGCTGCATGCATATACAAAAAGTTTGCAAACGCAAAAAGCATTGGATATTCCTGAATTTATTAAAACGTATAGTAAAGAACAGTACGGGTTTAATGATCAGCAGTCTCTTTCGTTTTGGAAAGCGATCACAACATGTCCTTATGAAGTCAGCCAGGGAGAAGTAATGGCACCGCAGGATATCACCGTGTCGCAACTGGCAGATAGCCAGGCACTCGCTGTGAAAACTTTATATGCATTGCAACCACAAAAAAATAAAGAGGAGTTTGAGCATTATCGCCTGATGGCTGATATACGAATGCTCTATCTTTCTTATCAAAAAATTGAAGCGGAAGTAAATGATTCAACGTTCAGTAATTCAAAAATTCCCACAGTCCTTGTGCAATTGAAAAAATTGTTAAGTGATGCAAAACTGATCGATCAGCGATTCATTAATTTAAATAAAAACACATTGTACGCTGATGAATTAAAAGAAGAAAATGATTTGCGTGATAGTAAAATTAATTTATTGTATCAGCGGTTGGCAAAAGAGAGAATGTGATGGGATGTTGATGTATTTTTTGTAGGGGGCTTTTGTATTTGATGGTATTATGGTTGTGTTATTCACTTGTGCTTTCGGTTCGCTATTCAACCTTGACATTAGATTAAGATGAGGTGTAGGTTGAGTGTTAACATCTTAAGGTTTGTTAATTAAACCTGGACAAGACGCCTATAACATAGAGTTGTTCTTAGTCTTGCATTAGCGTTTTTGTTTTTTACGTAAATACTTAGCTGTGGCGTGATAACCCCTCAATTATTAATTTCTTAACCTCTTCAGGTTTCAATTCTTTCATTTTAGAATCGTAAACCTTGTCCAGCATATCAAGATTGATTTTTAGACCAACTTTTAATAACTCTAATAAATCATTTATTTGAAAGTTACAATGATAAAAATATTTTTCTTTCATTTTTTTAAAATCAACATTGTCTAATTTCCAATGATATATACCTGCACCAGAAAAATCGACATTAACAAAGGTTACATTGCCAAAAGTATTATCACCAAATCTTGAATTAATAAACTTGCAATTTTTAATAATACAATCGTAATAGTTTACAGAATATAATTCTGCACCACTAAAATTTGTGTCTATTAGCTCAACGTCAATAAATTGAGTTGCCATTAGATCAGCATTTTCAAAACTTAAATTTTTCATTTCATTGAAACCAAAACCCCATATTGAAACTAGAGAGGTATTTTCAAAATTTTGATAGCTTATATCCGAAAATCGTTCTCGTGGAAAATTATTTTCCAATATAGAAATATAAATCGCAACTCGTTGTTTTACTAAATCAATTTGCAAACTATTTTTAGTTTCAGCTAAATTTCTAATAAATAACCAGTAACCAATAAAATTGGAAAGCGTAATTAACAATGGACTTCTTTTATATCCTATATTAAACTCATAGATAAAATCAGCTTTAATAAAATCTTCAAAAAAGTATTTCAGTCGTGTCCATAAATCGTGCTTTTCTGATTCAGAAATATTATGAATTAAGTCTGATAAATAATCCTGTATTTCTCCTTTAAGAAATCTTTTACCAAACATTTTATCTATAACAGCTATTGCTTTTTCTGATTCATCGACAATAAATCTTTCTTTTAAATCCTTATTTAAAAAATCATCTTTGATTGTTCGTAAAATCTTTTCAGCAACCATGTATTCCATTAAGGACTTATGAAGAAATTCTACCGCAACATCCCTTTCATTTGACTCCTTATCAACAACTTTTTCGCTTTCTGAAAAATAAAAGGAGATCATTACTCCTTTTAAATTGTCCGTAAAATTTTTGTTTGCGAACTTTTTCAAATAAGATTGTATGGAAGGCAGTTGTAATAACCGCCTTTTGCTAATAAACCCATTTCCAGTATCATAAATTTCAAATGCGATTTCTTGAATAAGTTCTCTCAAATCTCCTTGTGTAATATTTTTTAAAATTTGGATTTGACCTTCAGAGCTATATTTTCTTTCAATAAGCTCAGTAAACAATTGATCATATACTTTGGATCGTGTTATATCTGCATCTACCTCTGATTGTAAGCTAGCAATCATATGTAATAATAATGGCTGCTCTACTAATTCTTTAATAAAATGTTTGTTAGCTTTAGAAGAATATTCTTTTAACTTTTCATGGGTTAGCCAACATTCTGGATGAAATCGATGGTATTTCTCAAGCCATACATTTTGTAGTTCAATAGATAAGAGTCGTAATCTAAGTATATTAATTTTCTCTCGTTTCAATTTTTCCAAGTCCACATATCCATATCTTGAAGTGACAATTATTGTTAAATGCTTAAATTTTTCCGTATCCATTATTAATTCTTTGCACAATTTTTCTATATCATCAAGTTTTAATTCTTCTTTCATATATAATTCATCTAAGCCATCAAGAATTAATAATGATTTTCGAAACTCGTGCTTATTAATATCTGTTCCTGCAAGCAAAGAAATCTCTTCATGCAAAACTGCCAAAGGAGAATCTATTAACTTTTTACCCGCTCTTGTATCTTTTAGCTTTAGATAGAATATTTTTTTTTCACTTTGTTTTTCCTCCTTCAAATAATCGTTAAGCAATTTTTTACAAAATGAAGTTTTCCCTTGCCCTGGATAACCTAATATCAATGTGAAGTTTGAATATTTGATTTGTAGGCTTGGATTACAAACTTCAGAATTACAATATTTGTGAATAGTAATTTCTTGTTCGTTATAAAAGTTATAGTCGTTTTGAAAATTAATCGACTGTGACTTTTTATAGGTATCAAAAAAAGGTTCAACATAGATATCATTTAACGTCATGCCTTTTTCATCATTCAAGACAATTTCATGAATTTGATTTTTCAATTCCTTATAATAATTAGATAAATCTGCTTGCTGATCTATTTTTTCAAACTGTGCCTTGAGTATCCCATGAATTTTATTAAGTTTATCTGGGAGATAAGAATAAAATTTGCTCTGCAAATCAAACCGATCAATTATCTGTTTTTGGCAATCAAAGGCTATTGGAGCGCTATTGCTATTTGAGTAACTTATTAAATCGTTTAAATGTTTATCTATGCTTTTTTGACTATAAGATTTCTGTTTTTCTGTAATTATAAACACATAAAGATTATCTACAGTTTCAAATATTTTATTATTAACAAATTTTGCTATGCAATTTTTAATTTTATTTATATCGTTTGATGAAGTGACTTGAATGCCCAGCCTTTTATTTGTATCCAATAAATCAATTGATGGATATGTTCTTGTAGAAGATGCGTTTAAGTTAATCAGTGAACTGTCAAATAATTCATTTAAAATTTCTATTAGTGCTCTTTCAGCATAAATATTTATACTAAAGTCTCTATTCGTGTTTAATAGTTTTACTTCGTCAGAAAACCTCGACAAATACTTGGCAATCCCCTGTATTAATTCCATGTCATTCATAAAATAAAGATAGTTTGTTGTGCCTCAGTTCTTGTTCCTTCACTAACGAATAATTTTAAACGTTCAGAATGTTTCCTTCCTAACATTGACATTGAATTATGTCGCCATAAAATATAAAGTGCAAGTGGTGACCCCCCATCTGGTGCAAGTATGCAGTATAACCAATTGCAGCATAGCGTACTTGTGCCGTTGCAGCGGAGATGTTGCGGCACAAGAAATTTATTAGTGTATTTAAGAAGATAAATAACATAACAATCAGATGCTGGCGTAAGTATGCAGGGTTGACTTGGGCAAAGGGTACTTGTGCCTGTCATTTATAATTTCGTTTTATAACGGCACAAGTACGCCATGCAACAAATCCATACTGCATACTTGCGCCAGAGTTTTCTTTTCATTGATGATAAATGTTGTTCGTGCAGTTCCTAAACACGAGGCTTTGGTGGAGATGCTACGGCGCAAGAAATTTATCAGCGTATTTAAAAAGATAAATAACACAACAATCTCAGTAAATAATATTTTTATTCCTTCCTGAACGTAAACAAAAACTTTAGTGAAAGATTTTTTTGATGTAAACAAAGCGTTTTTCCATTTGCCTGGGTATCCCATGAGTTATATCGAATTTACCGGGGTAGTATTCGGGCTTATAGCTGTATGGCTTTCTGCAAAAGCTCATATTCTCAGCTGGCCAATTGGTATTATTAATGTTATTCTCGCAGCAATTTTATATTTCCAGGTGCAGCTTTATCCTGATATGTTTCTGCAGGTTTTCTTTTTTGTAACAAATATTATAGGCTGGTGGCGTTGGGCGAATCCAAAACCCGGAGAAGAAGACGGGAAGAATGAATTGAAAGTCAGTTATATGAAAAGAAGCCAGTTATTATTAACTGTTGTTATTGCAATAACCGGAACATTTTTTCTTGGCCAGTTTGCAAGCAATTTGCATCAATGGTTTCCAAACATATTTTCCAAACCAAGTGCTTACCCTTATGTAGATTCATTTATAACAATCATGAGTGTACTTACTACTTTTTACATGATCGAAAAGAAAATAGAATCATGGATCATCTGGATAATAGTAGACATTATAGCAACGGTGCTTTATTATATCAAAGGCGTAAAATTCTACAGCGTTGAATATTTCATCTTCACCATCATTGCAGCTTACGGTTTATTGCATTGGATAAGAGAATATAAAAGTTATTCATCTCAGCGAATATGATACGCGGTCTTGTAACCGGAAAATTTATGCCGGTTCACGAAGGGCATATTGCATTAATAAATTTTGTCCAGGCCACATCGCATAGGTTATTGATGATTATGATTCATAGCACCTTCAACTTTAAAGTAAGGCTTGTAGTCTTCCAGCCGCTTCAGGAGCGCCTGTCCTGATTCCCGTATTTTAGCTGTCTCTGTTTCGTTAAGTGGTGTAATAGCGTACGTGTAAGGGCCTTTCTTACCCAATATCATAGCATCGGGATTTACAAGGAAAGGAGCTTGTGTGGAACTGGAATCAATACCAAGGTCTGCATACGTAAGATAGGGAGCGTAATACATATAATGGGGCATGCTTACAGAGGCTACATTATTGTTTTTGGGATCATTGCTGGTGTATACCCGCATCATAGGAGCTTCCATGTAAGAGATGCCCGGCCGCGAAGGAGCTTTGTAGTATCCTCTTTTTATTCTCGCTGTTATGGTATCCCTGATCTGCACCGGTGAGTATTTGCCTGAGGAGCGCATCGCAGCTACATCAAGATAAACAGGCATGATGGTTTTAGCACCCTCTGCATCATAGCTGATTGGGGTAGCAACATCCTGGCGGAATTCCGCCCACTCCCATTCTGTCCTCGAGATAAAACAAACGAAACCATTTGAGCCCTGCTTACTGATATAGTATCCTTTGTCCGGGTTGAGTAAATATACCGTCGCATTACTGCGCAATTGCGATGGAAGTGCGCTAAGTGCAAAATCTGTTTCAAGGTCTGTTGGCATTTTTTCCAGCTTCCAGTTACCGGTGGTTTGCGCGGGGCATTGTGTGGCAATACTAAAAATAAAAATCATCCATAAGATGGTACGGGCAGGCATCAATAAATAGTGTTTAGTCATGATTCGGTTTTGAACCGAAAGTAGTACACAGGAATAATTTGCTGCCGAGGTAAAGGCGACAAATTCAGGGGTGAAAACGCCATTTTACAGAAGGCCTCTTTAAAGGTTTATGTAGTCCGGAGCATTGCGATATCCTGATAAAAATAAATAACCTGCTTACTTCGTTAGTTGCAATGAAAATAATTATCGTAATTTTTTTGGGTGCCACTGACCACACGGAAGCACGGAAATTTATTATTAATTGCTCTCTGTGTTTCTGTGTTTTCTGCGGCAAAATTTATACGCAATTTTACGTTTAACACAGCACTGCTTTATTATTACGAAACTTAATAGCAAACACGGAAGGCCCAGTGCCTAAAGAATGGCATCCTGATGCAAAATAAATTTGACCTGCTTACTCACCCGGTTTAAAAGAAAGCACTTGTTGTGCATGTTGTTTTGTGTCTACCTGGTCTATCTTATCTACCACGACTCCTTTTTCATTGATGATAAATGTTGTGCGTGCCGTTCCCCAAAACTTCTGGCCATCTCTTTCCTTTTCTACCCAAACGCCATATTGTTTGTTGATGGATGTATCAACATCGGCAACAAGTGTAAACGGCAGGTTATACTTCGTCTCAAAACCCTTGTGCGAAACCTGGTCATCGGTACTTACCCCAAGAATGGTATAGCCTGCTTTGGTCAATGAGTCATAATTATCACGGAGATTGCAGGCTTCTGCAGTACATCCCGGCGTAAAGTCTTTCGGGTAGAAATAAAGCACTACTTTCTTTCCTTTAAACTGGCTGAGTGAAACAGTGTTGCCATTCTGATCTTTTGCAGTAAAATTTGGAGCAACTTGTCCATTCCCAACGCCTCCGCCACCGCCTCCTTGTGCAAATACGGAAAGGCTTATACCACATTGGATAACCAGTAAAAAGAAAAACAGTTTTTTCATACCTGTAATTTTAGCTTTGAATGAATGTGAGAGAGGCTATAAATGTACAATAAGTATTGAGATTCCCTCTCCCAAGAAACGTTCCCTTTTGTGCCTTTTTGTGCCTTTTTGTGCCCAAACGTTCCCAAACGGGAAACCGTGTTTTAAACCTGTTCTAAACTTGCAGAACGGTTTTAGAGAACGCTTACATATAGCAACAGTTTCGAAAACCTGAGTTCTTTGAAATATGGAATTTAAGTGAATCAGAGCTGCGTGATTATGAGGCCTCCGGTCTGGCCCCCGAATATCGGGGCAGGCAGATGACGGTGTAAGAAGTTAATATGCAGTTTAGTTTTATAGGTTAGTGCACCTTTGCGTGAGATGAGGGCAGGCCTGATAATAATTTTTGGCACGAGAGCAATTTTTTAGAACTTTCACGTGCCGGATAATCGAAAAGAACGATTATTAAACCGTATGTTATTTAAACAATTATATGCCTGTTAATGAACCAAAACAAATTGCGAATACTATTGTTAAAAACGAAAATGCCAAACAAGGGTTGTTTTTTCAGCCAGTTCAAACGATACAGAAAGAAAATAATACTGATGAAAAGATTGCAGATAATGCTACAGATGATCCAATTTCAAAAACTGTACAACGTGCAACTTTCTTTTTACCGAAACCGGGAATTGCTCCCGGTATACAACGCAAACAAGTTAATAATCCCATTGAAAAAAACCACTTCTTTAGCCCTTTACCAATACAATATAATACTGGTGGCAACCTAACATTGCAGAAAAAGCCGGATCAATCTAAAGCTAAAGCCGGACATAAGTCAAAGCCTGCGTCATCAACAGGAGATTCCAATGTTATTAAAACCTGGGCAGGAAAATTCATTATTGACCGGTATACCGGCTTTTTTGCAGACGGCGGAAAAGAGGGGAAAGAATACAGTGCAAGCATTGGAATAACGTTTGAGCCCAATGAATTTGTGGATGCAACAAAAATAGGCTTTATACAAACTGCCCAAAGCTCCACAGATGGTATGCCGACTGATGTAAATATTGGCAAAGCCCGCGGAGTTAAAGAAGAGGTATGGGATAAGGTTTCTCAAAGCCGGCACATGCAGTATGAACCTTCTTATGATCCTTCAAAAGATGATAACTCCGGAAAAACCATCGATCAGTCTCCTGATCAGAAAACACCTGTGTATGGCGCTGAAAGTACAGGTACAGACATAGCGGATGTTAATCCTGAAAAAGGGACTGTTATGAACACCGATGACGACCCAAAGGCGGTTTCGAGAAATCTTACAATTATTGGCTTTCACTTTACAGATACGGCAGGGGCATTACAGCATCAAAATGCAAGTATGGTTGATGAACCGACTTTAATCCGGCATCAGGATTCAAATGAAGCTCTTTCGCAGAATTTTGAAACTACTGCTATTGCGCTTGAAGGAAAACAAAAAGGAACTTATTATGGATCAATTGCCTGGGGTTGGTATATAAATGCTGACCAGGATACCCCGGTTTTGCCCATGCCTAAACTTAAATCTTTTGATGTTCCAAGTGGTGGTTTCTTTGAAGCCGCCAGGCTTTGGAATAGCTCGACTAATACTGCAGGTGAGCAATCCATAGCAGTTCCAAGAGCTGAAGCCATGCCTATGATGCATACAAAATCACAAAGTGAATTACTGGATTCAGATCAGCATACAGTACTTGGTAAAGTAAACGGAGACACAAAGGTGAAAATTATAGAAAAAGGCCATCTTCTTGAAGCAGGCGGCGAAGTTTTTGATAAAGTAGTTGTTTTAGAAGGCCGTTTAAAAGATAGAACAGGATATATAAATGAAGTTAATCTTGAACCAATCAAAAGTAAATGAAGTAGCGTAAAATAATATTATGACGTACGGCCAATCAATTGAATATAATACGATCAATAAAAGACGCCTTTTCTACGAATGTCATTTTATAAGCCTGTGTTGTCAGAAAAAGTTGTTACATGCGTTTGTTAACTCATTCAACCGCTTCATGCGCCAGCTCTGCAACAAACCAGTGATGTGCATCAATGTCAGTGCTGAATCCATGCCCGTTGTCTAATGCATTAGCACCAATAAATGCTTTTACTTCTTTACTGTCAACCAGCATCAGGTCGCTGTTGTTGTCTTTATAAAATTGCTGTATGCTAACCTGCCCTGCAGGCGGTTTTGACTTAGATGAGAAAGTTCCTCTTACAGGTAACACAGCAAGAATATTCTTCACAGCATCGCGTATGTTTTGAGGCAATGCATTATCAAGATCTGTTTGTGAAATTACACCTTGTGTTAATCCTTCCTGGATCATGCGCGCATAACCAATCGCACGCATAGAACGCGCATCCAGTTTTGTTCCTGCCAATCCTGAGATATTACTCACTGTTACATCATACAACTGCACTGCATCAGCTTTAAACTTGTTAGGATTGGAAGGATCTGTCATTGCTGTAAGATCTTTCCTGTGCGATGCAATTGCAGTACCAAGATCCTGGTAACTTGCATCAAAAACAGTTATCTTTTCTACAAGGCTGAGATTGATTAATGGAGTTCCGTTAAAACCAATTGTGCGTTCAAGCCCGCGATGGCCGCGGCTATGCGCACTCAATCTTATAGCATCAATATTTGCTGGTCGTCCGGCAGCTGTTAAACATTGTTGTATTTCTGAAGTGCTGATGGTAACATAATTGGGAACATCTTTTTCATCTAATGCAGGTACTGCTATCAATATCCAACCCGATGCATCAGATTGCGCACGCAATCCCTGTTCCTGCACAAAACCTGCAGCGCCATCAGGATTAGATGCCACATATGGTGTAAAGAAAACGTGTACCTGGTTGCGGTCAGCCGGCATTCCTTTAGGAAGAAAAATAGAGAACTCTTTAGTTACAGTTGTTTTAGTACCGGGGTTGCTGTGTAAAACAACGTCAGGTATAGGGTTGCCAGTAGTGGTAAATGTTTGCAGTTCGAATTTATCATTTTTTCCAACCAGTTCATCAGCGTGTGAAGGGTTTAAGCTTACAAAATTGTCTGCCCTGAATAGCAATGCATCAAAACGCGCCTGCACACCAGCAGGTTTATTTCTCTTTAAAAGTGTTAGCGATGACAGGTTATTAACATCATAAATATCCCTGAGTTTGGAAAGTACCTGCATCACGCGCATATCAGGCAAAGGAGTTAGTACATCATAAGCCTCCTGCCATTTTGCAGCTTCAATATCGCCTTGTACAACGTCTACATTAATATCTCCGTATTTACTTTGTTTTACGCCGCCTGCATCACGCTGAATTAATTTTGTTTGAACCGCACCTGAATTTTGTTGCACTACATGCGTTAATTCATGTGCCAATAATTTCTTCCCGTCATCAGTTCCGGGTTCATATTGATTTTGATTGAACACAATATTATTGCCCGAAGTATATGCGAGTGCATTTATTGATTGCGCAGATTTAGCTGCATTATTATCTGTATGCAAACGGACATTTGAAAGATCATAACCCATTCCTGATTCAAAAAAACTTTTATCTTTTTCATTCAAAGATTGGCCGCCAGAAAGTGAGTTAATATAATTTTCTGTTGCCGGTAAAGCCTCCGTTGTGTCATTATTATTTTCTTTTCGCTGCGCTTTCTTGTCTTCTTCTTCGCAATGCGCGCATTTGCGTTGAACAGATGGTACAGAAGGTTTGAAAAAAGAGTTATTATTTATTGAAGATGAATCATGCACATTCATTACATGATCTGCCATTGCATCTGCTTCCTGTTCGTAAACATCATTGGGTTGGTTGATGGTAAGCTTTGGTTGAAAGAAAGCTTTTCCATCTGTTGCAGTTTGCTCACCTTGAATGATATTTTTTTGCAGGGTTTGCATTACATAATTCAATTTTTTATTATCGCGCTGATATCTAAAAAACTCCTTCACGCAATTTCAATGGTGATCCAAGTTTTAGAGAAGTATCACTTAAAGGTTTTGTTGCAGCTGAACTGCCCAATGCGGGACATAAAGAACTGAATTCAATTTCTACTCTCCTATTTGCGGAGGAATATTGCTCACCGGCTTTTACATCAACAGGATTGTTTTCGCCTTCGGAACGTGCAAAGATCATTGGTGATAAACCATTAAAATTAATTTTTATCAGGTCGAGCTGAAGCAACATTTTCATATAATCTGCCCTGCGTTGGCCAAGATCCATGTTATGTTCTTCCGTTCCAGGTTTATCTGCAAAACCGGTTATGGTGATCATGCTGGCAGGGCAGGCTTCCATGAACTGGTGTATTTGTTTTTTCACTTCATCAAAATGAGTTTTCTGGCGACTGTTTATTAATGAATCATCAATGTTATAATCATCAATTACACCAATAGTAAATTTCAAACTAAAAGATTGTGGCTTCGGTTCTTCTTTTGGAGTGGGTGTTGCACAAAATCCATCAATTACTTCATACGGAGGCATACAGCATTTTCCCATTGCATCTTTTTTACCCGGCGAAATACAGATTGTAGTTGGATCAACATCCTGTATTTTTTCACACTTGCCTTCTGCATTTACAGCTTCATTTGCTTTGCAGCAATTTGAAAACGCATTGTTCGGTGCAAATTTATCTTTAGGGCAACAGGTTTGTGCGCTATCATAAGAGCCGGTACAACATTGGCCTTTAAAATCTCTTGAAGTGCTTTCATGATAGCCAGGAACAGCATCGCACTTGCTGGTAGACACGGTTTTCTTACCTGTAATTGTTTTGATAGTTGCTTCGACAGCTTTTTTTAAACCGGCATTGTATTGAGGATCAGTTACCGTTGCATCAATGATCTGGTCAAGAATTGCTTCAGTTATTTTTTCAGGCGCATGTTTAATAGCATCTTTTATTTCATCCTTAACTTTCTTTTCCAGCTTTTTAAAAAAAGTATCTTCTTCCAGCTTTTTTACCACTTCATTTTTTTCTACATTTTGTTTAGCATTTTCATCAGCGTCGGTATCATCATCCGGTTGTCTTTGAATAGCAGGTGCTATATTTTGTGATTGCTGTATTACATGCGTAAGTTCATGTGCCAATAATTTTTTTCCCGGATCAGTGCCAGGCTGATATTGATTGTTTGCAAAAACAATATTGTTGCCATGTGTATATGCCAAAGCATTTATACTTTTTGCAGATTCATTTGCCTGTGTTCCGGTATGTATCCTCACATTGGAAAGATCGCTTCCAAACTTTGGCTCGAAAAAATTTCTTTCATCCGGAGACATTTGGTTTCCATTGCCACTTATTGAGCTGATGTAATTTTCTGTTGTTGATGAAGCTGTTGTTGTAGTATTAGCTTCTTTTCTCTGCACATGATTTTTTTCTTCCTCCTCGCATTTTGCGCACTTACGCTGAACACCTGAAATAGTTGGTTTGAAAAAAGTATTTTGATTTTGTGGATGATTATTCGACTGCATCACTTTTTCTGCCATTGAGTCTGCTTCCTGTTCATAAATATCATTAGGCTGGTTGATAGATAATTTAGGCTGAAAAAAAGTATTATTTTTTTCGTGCGTTCTATCGGTTGTATTATCGGTATAATGAGTGAACATTTGTATTTCAATTTATTTAACCAGGAATGAAAACTTATATGCAGCACTGCTTTAGTCAAATCAAAATGTTATGCCTGTTCTTGTATTGCCTGGTATTGCATCCCATCTTTCTGACGCATCACGAACCTGTTGAGGATTGCTGCAGGTTGCAACAGGCACTGCTGGCCTGAACTCAACATTACCGGAACTATCTGTAAAAAATCCCCACTGAACACAAGCTGCTATCCATCTTCCACCGGATATATTCTGGCAAACAGCACACGTATACAATTCAACGCCGGCATTTGTGGTGCTGGACCAATTTCCCGGCGAATCCCACATGATCGCAGGAGAAGTTTCAGAACCTTCCTGTGACATGTAATTAAGATCTGACACATAAGGAGAAACGGCACTGTCAATTGTATCTACATACCAGCCTCTTGATGACGCTGAGGCATTTCCCCACCCGGCTCTTGTATCACGCACACCATTGGGTTGTGCAGTAACTACATCGCCGGCTGCATTCATAGCAATGTCGCGATCAACCTGTATCAGTTTCATCGGTGTGCAACGTCCGCATTCTTCATTGTCTGTTATAGAGGCTTCTATTTTTACATAAACCCCTTTCACTGTTTGTCCTGTTGCGGCCTGGTAAGGATACGTTCCTTTATATGCTTTTGTAAACCTGAACCGTACATTGTATGATCGCATATTACAATCCACTGAATAAGTTTGCCCATTAAAAGAAGCTGCTGTAAGCGTGTGTGACGCAAGCCCGCGATCCACACCTGTTGTTCTTTCAAAAGATGCGTCATCAACTTTTTGAATTAAAGGTGCAATGTTTTCGTTTTGCTGTACCACATGTGTCAGTTCATGCGCCATTAAATGCTTTCCGCTTTCCGTTGCAGTATTGTATTGGCCTTCACCAAAAACAATATTATTGCCGGTTGTATACGCCAGTGCATTTATATTTTTTGCTGAAGTGCCTGCTTCATTATTTGTATGCAGTTGCACATTTGAAAAGTCACGGCCAAACCTTGGTTCAAAAAAACTTCTTTCCTGATTGCTTAACGATCTTCCCTTTCCGCTTAATGAATTGATGTATGATTCAGTATGTGTATCTGCTGTTTGTTGATCGCCGTCTTCTTTGCGTTGCAATTTCTTTTCTTCTTCTTCGCAATGTGCGCATTTGCGCTGAACAGGTGTTATAGCAGGTTTAAAAAAAGTATTATTATTAAGAGATGAATCAGTCATACGCATTACATTCTCCGCCATTGCATCTGCCTCGTGTTCGTATGCATCATTGGGTTGATTGATAGAAAGTTTAGGCTGAATAACCGGCTTGAAAAAAAGGCCTTGAGTTCTGTTTACTGAAGGAGTTTTTTCTGTGTTATTTTTTGATATATTAGAATGATCAGCCACAAAATATCATTTAAAAGGTGATGCCTGAATATTGATTTTATTCCAGGCATCACGCATTTATGTATTACGGCGTTTTCTTTTTTCTTGACACCGCCCAAATGATGATAATGATAAGAATTAATATCAGCCAGAACCACCATGTTTTAAATACTTCCCCTCCTGTGCCACCGCCACTTCCGGCAATAACTACATGGGTAATATTAAGGCTGCCGCTGGAAGAAAACTTACTGCCGGCATCGGGTGTAAACGTCGCGGTAATTTGGTGCTCGCCAACTTTAAGAGACGTAGTTGTTAATACTGCAAGGCCGTTTGCGCCAAGCTTCGCCTCCCCTAATTTCTCACCGTCAGCCATGAACTCAACTGAGCCGGAAAAAGAACCTTTTCCTCCAGAAAACTTTTGGAATACCGTAGCTGTAAATGTTACCTGTTCTCCAGACTTTGTTGTGTCTTTGTCAGCATACACTATTGTTGCCGTTGTAGTGGTTTGTATTTGTTGTGTTTGTAAATAAGCCTTTACGAAAGCAGGCTCCCCGGTAACCATTACGTCGAAAATAGCATTTGCCTTCATATTGGAGTCGAGGATCTCACTACATAACTGAGTGGCAGCCTCAAGCGTAATGGGCGTTTCAGGTATCTTCTGTTTTGGAATATTGCAAGACTCTGCATTCCATACCGGCCAATCTTTATTCGTAAATGTAGCTGTAGATGTTCCTGGCGCATAGTCGAAGAGGCTTGTTTTGTCGGTCACACGCCATGCGTTTGCAAATGTTCCGTAGAGTTGTAAAAAGCGTTCATGTAAGTCTTCCGGCATGGGTCCAATTGACTTACCATCGGGAAGTCCTGGTAACCAGCTACGAGGTGCGATACTACCCATAATTCCTTTGGTATTAGTGGTGTGATAAACATCTATGTTGAGGTACCATACACTGTAATAAGACCACCAATTTGATGTAACAAGAACATAGGTTCCGTCAGGGAAATCTATCTCTATGCCGCTGACGCCAGATAACTTCACAATACGGCTGCCGGATCCAAGATCATATCCACTATCGCCAAGTGTTATAAGAGACCCATCTACCCTTAATTGCATACCACTCGAATCGGGATTACCATTAATGTTTGGTTCATAAGTGACACGATGATTACCAACACGGGCCGCAATTGCTGTATTAAGACTTACACAAGTGGTGAGACCAGTGTATGAATTAGCAACCGAGCTGTTTGTGGAGACAGGTATTTGCCGATTCTGGATTTCGAAGTTGTTACCACTGTCTCCCTTCAAAAAAACGAATTCACCGGCACCCTGGAAATCGTAGTGTATGCCATCAGCAGTAGTTATATGCGGATCGCCATCGCCGTTTCCGCTAGTGACTATATGAAGTGTAAATTGGTGTTCATCACTTCCTGAAGCATCCTGGTTAATAACCTGTACTCTGAACATAACATCTGTTGCAATTGGAAGCACATTTCCCATACCATTACCTGTAGTTGAAATACTATGCGTGGCTGCATTAAAAACCAGGCCTGCAGCCGTTAATCCTGGTACATCAGCCGCATTAATTGCCCAGGTTACGGGTGTACCCATGTCACTGCCAACCGTTAGATTAAATGTTGCAGAGTATGCCTGGCCAACAGTGCCGTCAGATAATGGTGCCGGGTCTATTGTAATTGCTCCTGCAAAAGACATGTTAGAGCAGCAAAACAAAACCAGTAAAAAACTAATTGTACGTAAAACAATTTTTGAGCTTCGATTTTTCAATGCAGTTATAGTGCATATTTTAAATTGCGATCCTGATGTTTTCATGTAGATTATATTTTATGTTGAATAATGGTGCTTACAAATTATTGCCAGTTTACAAAAAGAATTTCGGGCATCCAGGGCAGTTTAATAATTGAGATACCCCATGGTAATTTGCCCAATAATATATCCCATGTTTTTTGCTCTACATCAAGCTGCCAGCCGCCTTCACGTGGCGAAAGCTTGCCACTCCGAAGCAGGAAAGAACCTCTTAATCCGTCAGGTGATGTATTCTTAATTGCATTCCAGTAAGTAATAACAGTGCTTAGCAATTCAGTCACTTCATGTTTTTCTTTATCTGAAATAATTATTTCTTTTTCTATCGGCTCTGTTAATTCCATACCGCATAAAAGCTTTGGAAGAATAAGCAACTGCTCTTCTATTTCAGTATCGCCGGTGGCGATATATCCAAGCAGGTGTACAGCTTTATGCAATGATGCCTCGTTGATAAACCGGTTATTTTTGGTTAGTTCTAATGCTGCAAAAAATTCAACAATGAATGGATGTATAATAACCAGGCCGGCTAAATCAAGATATATGGTTTCTTTTTCAAATTCATTTTTGATCTTTCGCTGCTTCGTTTTATCAGAACGCAATGTTTCTTCCTGCAGTTGTTTTTGATTGATTAAAATATCAGCTTCATTAATCATCTTGTTATTGGTAGCTAAAACATCTGGTTGGGAATCTATATTTTCTTTTGATGAAGGATTGCCGCTTTGTTGCATTTCTTTTTCATCTTCAGCAGATACAGCCTTATCAGTATTTATATCATCTTGTTTTTTTAAATTTTGCTTTGCTGATATTTCATTTGCAGGCTCACTGTTTTCTTCGCTTAAGGGTTTTATTGTTGAAGATTCTGAGGTTGTTTGCTTGTCGTTAAATTGTGTTAAACCGTTATTATCTTGCTGCCCCTGTTTAATAGTTGATGATTGCGATGATGATTGATCGTGTTCATCGGATTTTCTTTCTTCTTTAATTTGATTGCTTTCTTCAATATCTTTCTTAAGCTGTGTATTTACTGTTGTATCATCAAAATTGTTTTCTGCAATTTCTTTTTTATCAATATGCTGAACATCATTTTTTGTTGCAGTGAATTTATCCTGCCTTAAAAGTAATTCACGCAAAAAAGTTCTTTGTGTTATACTCTGTGATGCAAATATTTTTTCAATTATAAATGTCCTGAACGATGTTGAAAACTGAAAATTCAATCTTGCAGCCACATAAGCATCAGCAGTGATCAATTGCAATATTTTAGACGGTAAATCTTTGTCTGTCTTATATTGTTTTATAATGGTTGATTCAAGTATAGAAAGATTATTTATGCCGCACCACCAGGGAAAATGTCCCTGGCTTAGAAAATAAAGAAAGGCATTTATAACAGACTGGCCACCTGAAATCAACTGCACATTCCTGCTGTCTTTTACATCAAATTTTAAACTTGATTCAAGCTGCTGCCTTATAGAAGCAACAATTTTTTCAGTAAGTTGTTTTTCAAGGTCATTTTCACTTATGTGCCCTAAGTCAATATCTAATTTATCAAGCCTTATAACAATATCATCTTTTATAAAGCCTGAGAACAGGTTATCAAGTTGAGGAATTATTTTTTCGTAGTAAATATTTTTTATTTTATCCTGGAGTGCATTCGCATTCTTACCGGAAGATAGTGTTACTTCTATATTTTGTTTCTGAATAATATGGTTTTGAAATGCAGTCAATTCTGAATTTTAAAAGAAAACATTTATTGCGTTTACAAGCTCATTCCTGCTATCTGATAATGTTGATGGATTTGTTGATGTTGCAATTGTAACAAGCCAATCTTTAAGAGCAGTCTCAAAATCAGCCATAACACCTTTATCAGTGAGCCAGTAAATTTCTGCAAGAATATGTGCAGGCGTTTCGCGCTGTATTATTTTTTCAATGTATTGTTTAAAATCAGCATCAGCAAACCTGCCGGTTGTATGCCAGCCCGGAAAAACAAAGATCAAACGAAATGAATAAGGATCCTGTTTGCCTTCAATTATATTGCCATCATCATCCAGCTTAACATTTAAAAATGCATCAATGCCAATAGTAGTTTCATTTACACGCGGCCGCAGCAGCATATTTTCTACAATATGGAATCCTTCATCATCATTTATTGAAAGATCTTCATCCTGGTATGTACTTATGCCGGTGAGACCACATATTCTTCGCTTCAACCAGGCAACATTATCCGTACCCCAATTATCTGTTGATAAATAATTAAACGACCTGGAGCGGTTGTAACCAAGAGCAGCATAATTTGCCAGGAAAGAGGACTTATCATTTATCAGAATGCCGGGCGCTGTATTTTTATCTGCTGCATACATCAACAGTGCATATTCTGTAAAGTCTTCCCCAAACCTTGCAAGCAAATGATCAAGGAAATTATTTCTTCTGTCAATACCGGTTTCTTCCACTTCCAATTCAGAAAGCAATACAGGTATTGTACTTTCATAGTTAGCTGAAAACAATAATTCTTTCCCGGTTATATTTTTAAGTGATTGCCAGAAATAAGTATCGTTAGTCTGAGGATTTATTGAAAACAAATCTCTGATATGTGCTAATTGTGAAAGATAGTTTGCGAGCAATTGTTCAAAGAAAACAAGAAAACCTTTTAGCTGGTTAGCCTGCGCCCTGCGTCCCTCATCAACAGACAATGGCAGGCCTGCTTTGCCTATACCATATGTAAGCGGAAAATCGTTTTGAATAGAATAATAATCATCTACAAACAAATTATTTCCTGCGGGCACTTCAATATCTGAAACAACAGGAGTTGTGGTTGGTGTATTCTGTGCTTTTATAACATTAAAAGCATTTATCACATCAGTTAATGAATAATTTATTTCAATAGAATTTCTTACGATACTTATAACCGATTTATCTATGCTTAGTCTTGGTTTATAAATATCAGTCAGAGTAAGGCTAAGACAATCATTAACATTCTGTTCAATAACCTGGTTATTTATATAATTTGTTACGGTTAGATTTTTTACCGAAATGATTCCTTTGTTCTGCAGAGTAAGTGCAGAGTTACCATAATTAAAATCATTATTGAGCGACATGATCGTTCCCAACAGATCAGAAGTATAAACAATATTATTTCTCTTTGATTCTATAAGATCATCATCATCTATAAAACCATTTTGCAGGAGTGGCCCTTCAAAAATTCTATCTACTGTCATGCCTGGTTTCGCAAGCATTTCATCTAAAGTATAAAATTGTATTTGAGGTGACAGGAATTTATCGATCCTGTAAAATATCTCAGCCAGTGTTGGAACAGGGTCAACACCCTGGGCAAGTTCGAGCTGTGTTGATATGGAAATTTCCTGCACGCGTGTTGCTTTGAATGCAAAAAAATCTTCATCGAGATTCCTGTTTTGATTAAGATAAAAACGTACGTCGTCTAAAATATCGTTGGCCGCAATAATCTTATCATTGTAGGTTTTAATGAGGCTTGCATCATCAGTTTCCTTTAATTTATTTTCTATATCAACTTCAGCAATTCCAGGATCAGCTGTAACAGTAACACCAAATTGATCTAACCCTGTAGAGTAAGTAACCCTTAATATCATGAAGTATGTCTGGCTGGTAATATCTGTACTTACAAGGTTCGATTGAATGATATCAATGTTATCTATAATAAGGTCATTAGCCCATGCCGCGGAAATTTCATCCCAGAAAGGAAATGCAACTTCAATTGTTCCACCGGTAACATTTGCAGCGATAACACTACTGTTCAGGTCGCCCAGTACTTCATCTTCTTCAAATTCAAGTAAAATATTATAAAGGCCATTGACATATATTCTTTCATTACCATCGCCATTGTAAGTGAGTTTTTTATTGATTTTGTCTAAATAAAATATCTGTTCCGAGTCAATTGATTTTGTAAGCCAGGCATTTCTTATACTGGCATGATCGATCAGTAGTTTTCTAAAATCATTTGCAGTAACCGGGCTGCAGGGTAAAATCTCTGCTGCGGTAAAAAAATCTTTTTCTGTACCCGAAAGATCAGGCTTGCTTGCAAGTAAATCATTAACAGGTTTATTGGCTCTTGCAGATACATCAGTTAATGCATACGCTAATATTTCTAATATAGTTACACCAGGATCATGTGTGTTATAATCTGTCCATAAAGCTGAGGACAGTGATTGTATATAATCAATTCCTGCCTCACGCAAAAAAGTATAATCCATGCCTTGTGTAGCAGGCTTATCCTTATAAATGAAATCTGTATTTGTTGTACTATCAGCCATCAGGTATGATTTTATGACAAGTCCTGGTGATGTTCCATCCCTGTGTTTATTTTATTCTGATTATTTGCGCCGGCGCCGTTAGAAACATTGGCCAGTTGCGGTGTAGCCTGCGTTTGTATTTTGACAATTAATTCGTTTACCTGTATAAAAGGCAGATTACCCAAAGCTGTAAGTATGAGATTTATTTCTTCAATCTTGAATGATAAATTGATTTCTTTCATCTGATGTTTTTATTTCTTTTTACCGGTTAAACATTAAATCCGTAAACAAGCCAATTATATATTCTTAAATATTTTGCAGCATGCTATTTCGCCGCTACTGCTTTTGCGGTTGATTTTTTTTCAAGCTTATTAACCCTGTCGTCAAGTTCCTTTATAGCATTTACCATTACATAAGAAAGTGCACTTGCATCAAGTGATAATATATCTGTTTCATTTGCGTCTGTTTCTTCCAGCTTACCATTAAAATGCCCAACCATGTATGGAAATATTTTTTCAACCTGTTGCGCAATTAAACCAACATGCTGGCCTTCAGTACTGAGCCCTCCTTTACCATTATATTTATAATTAACGGGCTCCACTTTTTTTAATAAGCTCAGGCCATCTTGCGCTCGGCGTTGCTTCGTCGCAATGGATAACATCGGGGGCTAATATCAATTACCCTACCGGTAACGTAGGTATTGGAGTT
>JABDFS010000059.1:527-24281 GCA_013286425.1 Bacteroidota bacterium | reverse complement strand
TAATCGTACATCTGAAATTGTACATCGTAAATCTGTCTGGGATTGTTGTGCAGGCAGCGGCGGAAAATCAATACTGGCTTATGATGCACTAAACAAAATAGAACTGACTGTTTCTGATGTGCGCTCTTCTATCATACAAAATCTTGTACAACGATTTGCAAAAGCTGGTATTAAAAACTATAAAAGCTTTGTTGCTGATATCGCCAATTCAAAACAAAAAATTAAGAATGCAACATACGATCTTATTATCTGCGATGCACCTTGCACTGGCAGCGGCACATGGAGCAGAACGCCTGAGCAATTATTTTTCTTTGATAAGCAACGCATAAATGATTATTCATTGATGCAACAAAAAATTGTGAGTAATGCTATTCAATCTTTAAATCAGCAAGGATATTTTTTATACATAACCTGCTCAGTTTTTAAAAAAGAAAATGAAACATTGGTTGAATTCATTCAGCAACAATTTCAATTGGAATTAATTAACATGAAACTGCTGAAGGGATACAATAAAAAAGCTGATACAATGTTTGCAGCTTTATTTAAAAAGAATTAATCATAAACCTCATTCTCATTGTTCTGCAGTAATAATTTTTGGCCGGATATTTTTAGCAACAGGTACATTTCCTTTAGTAACATTCATCGTTTTTGAATTTGTGCCATCACTGTATTGAAGCGAATATTTCCCAACCGGCAATTTATCAAGTCCATTTAATTCTTCATCATACACTTCTTCTTTTTCGGTTGTAAGATCAAGCTTTGCAACAACATTATTATGTTCGTCAAATAATTTAATGGTTGCTTTACCATCAACTCGCCCAATCAGTTTAAGAGAAACCTGGTTTGTGAAATTTGTACTGTTGATCATCAGCCATTCGTTTCCATATAATTCAATATTTTGTTGATTCTTCAAAATTCTAAAAGCCTTCTGCATGTTTGGAATACCATAACCATAACGGTTATCAGGTGTTGTAAAACGATCAGCGCTTTGATAAACCGCTTGCAATATGGTCATGTTATTATCTTTTGGAAAAGCCTGCCATAAACAGGCAATCAATCCATTAATATTAGGATTTGAAAAAGAAGTACCGCTTCCTGAAGTAAGTCCCGTTGAAGAATATAAAATAGTGCCTGAGCCAACAGATGAAATATTTGGTTTTACTTTTCCCGGGTAACCAAAGCTGCTAAAGCTGGCTATTAAGCCATTGACATCTGTTGCGGCAACAGCGCATACACTATCATCATCCGAAGGAAAGATTATATACTTCCAGCTGTTTATGCCTTCATTCCCCGCGCTGTTTGTCACCAATATTCCTTTTTTTGCAGCGAACGTAGCCGCCCTGGAAACCATTGCTGTGTTCTTGTAAAAATCGTTATAAGTATGGTTGAATTGCGGATCATCAAACTGCATATAACCCAATGAAGAAGATATCATATCAGTTCCAGCACTATCTGCAAATTCTGCTGCTGCAGCCCAGTTATGTTCTTCAATAGGATATTCTGAATTTGTATTTTCACTACGCAATAACCAGAAACTTGCATCTGGTGCAGTGCCTATCATTACACCGGGAACATTGGAAGCAATTGTGCTTAAACATAGTTCACCGTGACTATCATCTTCATTAACGCTTCCATCAAAATCTACGAAATCTCTTTCACCCAAAAAACCGTTTCGCGCTTTTACGCTATCAAAAGCAACAGTTGTTTTATAATGATAAAAACCTGCATCAATAATAGTTATTGTAATCCCTTTTCCTGTTAAGCCTTTGTTGTGTAAAAATTCACCGTTGTGAATGTGAATCTGATCATATGAATTGCCATAGTTATACCGATTGGAGGTTACATTATTTGATTCAGATTGAGACTTTGTTATTGCTTCAGTCTTCTCTTTAAATTTATCATTGCCTGAAGAAAATTTTGTTGATGTAGGCCCAACAGCATTTACAGCATATACAAATGAAAGATTACTGATTGCAGTTAATACAGTACTGCTGGTTGTATAAATTAATACCTGGTTAAGCCATTTCGATTGACTTAAATAAGTCACCGGTCCTTGTGCAAGCACCTGTGAAATATAAGATGGATTTACAGGAAGATCGGAACTATCTATGGTAATGTTATAACGTTTGCGTCTTTGTATTGACTTTGTTGAAAGATATTGTAAAGGCTTATCAAGCCTGTACGGAGAGTGGTCTTTATTCTTAAAAACAACAACGTACTTTGTGTATTGCAGTTGCGAAAAACCGGCAATGCAGATCATACGAAATAAAAAAACTGAAAAAGATCTTTTTGTTAAATGCTTTCTCATGTTGCAAATATTTTATACAACAAGTTAAGTATTGATGATAAATAGCTAAAAAAAATTTACTGTTTTATCCGCAACAGGTTTAAAACAATTCCATAACTGCCATCTTCATAACGTGCAGGTTCAGGCGTTGGCTGCCATGTCCAGTGAAGAAAGCTTTTATAAATGAGTCCTTTGTTATAAGCATACACTTCAACCGAATAATTACGCTGCTGATAATATTGAGGATCGAAAGGACCTTCAGGTGAAGTTTCATCTCTTTGTTTAACAGTTATTGAACTATCAATTGTGCCTGCCAATGTTTCAAAAGGGAGATTAATGGAATCATATTCATATTCCCATCCGTCAAGATAAGGATACAGGCTTGATAAAGAGCGCGTATCAATATAACTATTGCCATTCCATGTTCTGCCTTCGCTCACAGGACTAATAAGTTTTATAAAACGAAGATTATTATCGTCAACTACTTCAACATCATTAGCGGTTGGTGTAATATAATATGTTGAAAGGCTTTGCCAAGGAGTTTCCTCCAGCGTATCCGTTATAAACCGATAAACAAGCCATGATTCTCTACCGGTGTTATCATTAAAAGAACTTCCTATACTGTCTTTTATATGATAGCTGCGCGTTACAAGCGAAGCGCCGAATGGTGGCGTTGTTGTAGAATCGAGGCGGTAAAACCAAACTGTTTCCGGGTTAAGCGGATAATAAGAAGATGCATTTAAAAAAGTAGTAGTATCATTTTTCTTGCATGAGAAAAAAACCTGCATTAAAACTGCTGCACCGATTACCTGTAGAATTCTTAACCTCATAAAGCCGGAAAACTAATATTTTATTTATACGTTAAACGTTTTGCAAAGACTTTTCTTATTTGGGGAATGATCTTTATATTTGCAGCCCATTAAATGGCCCCGTAGCTCAATTGAATAGAGCATCTGACTACGGATCAGAAGGTTTCAGGTTTGAATCCTGACGAGGTCACCGGAATGAAAAGCAATCTGATAAAGGTTGCTTTTCACTTTCAATCACTTAAGTAAAATAGCCAGTTGCAGGTTTTTCTTTTTGCTAACAGTTTCAACAGGTATTCCGTTGGATGTTTGATTTTTTATTTAATTGTATTTATGCCTGTTTTTTAATTTTATTATCACCATAACCAAAATAAATGCCGCACAGATGTATACCAGTAATAAAGGGAATTTAAACACAAATGTTTTATAATCGTTTGGATGAATTTCGTCAAGCTGCACGAAAGGTTCAGTATCTTTTTCTTGCCTGATTATCTCTCCGCCGGCATTTATTAATCCGGAATATCCGTTATTGCAATTTACTGCAACATCTTTTCTTGTTTCAACTGCACGCAATCTTGCATTTAAAAAATGCGATCGAACAATATATGTATTATTGAACCACCCATCATTACTCATGTTGCAAAAAAATGAAGCACCTTGTTTAGCTGAATTTTGAGCCGATGCTTCAATAGCAGATTCGTTGCAAATCATAATGCCTGCTTTTCCAACAGGAGTTTGCAAAGGCGCGCTATGTTTTTTATCAGCACTTATAAAAAAACCTTTGCTTGAAAAAAAAGGTACGCTTATGTTGCTTAAAGGCTTTTCAATAAATGATAATAAAAATTGTTTATCATATCTGCTTGTAACAGTTCCGTTTGGCAAAATGCAATAAGCAGAATTATTTACAACGTTGTTTTCAACTTCGGTATTTATACCAAGTATATGTATAACATTTGTTTTCGCAGATTCTTTCAAAATTTCATTTACTAAATCATCATCTTTTCTATACGTCCATGGTATTGCTGATTCTGACCATAAAATAATATCGGGCTTTTGCGCAACGGCAGCTTTATTCAAATCGAGTAAGCGTTGTACCAGCATGTTACCGTTAGCATCATCCCATTTAATATCAGGTGGTATATTCTCTGCAGCTATTGCGATTTTTATTGCGCTGCTTTTTTGCAGGCTGTTATTGAAATTTTGAAAGATCAAATATCCGCAACACAAATACATCAAAGTTATGGCTGCAGGTATTGAAAGTTTTTTCCATTGTTTATTTGTTACATATACAGCAATAAGATAATTAACTAATACAACGGCAAAACTTAGTATATAAACTCCAAAAAAAGATGCCGGCTGCACAGCGTATAAATTTCCTTCCAATGCATTACCTGCGTAAAAATTGAACCAGGGCATTCCATCTGCGATCAGCGACCATACATATTCAAATATGCAAAACAAAGCTGCAACAGACACACTGTTTAGTACAACTGAATACTTTGTTTGTTTTATTTTGATGAATGCAACACATAAAAAAAGGCATGCCCAGTATAACGCAATTACAAGTGCACAAATTAAAAACACACCAATGCCGTATATGAAACTATAACCTGTAAAACGCTGGGCCCCACTTATCATCCACGAGTAGGCAAAGCACGATAAAACGACGCCAAAAATAAATCCCTGCCTGAAATGTTGCTTTGTATTTGCATTAAATGTGGAGATAAACAAAGGCACAAAACATATTAGACCAACTATAAAATTTATTTCGCCAATACCTATAAATACAAGCAAACCTGAAATAACTGGCGGTAGGTTAGACGAAAAAATTTTCTTAAACATTTATTGGAAAATGAAAATGATTCAAGCAAGCTATTTGTCGTAAATATAAAAGAAAAGAGCCTTTACAGGCTCTCTCTTTATACAAAGTTTTGAAATTTACTGAACTGAAATTTTTACAGTTTCTGAAACCGAATCACCTTTTAATTGTAAAACATACATACCTGCAGGCAGTTTGCCTGTTAGATTTAATTTATAATTACTAACAGATGCATTTGTTTGAATAACTTCCTGGTGCACTACTTTACCGGCAATGTTAGTAAGGGTAGCGGTAATGGCAGTACCATTATTATTTTGTAATGTAAAATTAATATCACCATGTGTTGGGTTTGGATATGCTTTTACAATTACCTGCTGCCCGGAAATGTTGATAGATCTAATGACTGAATTTGTAGCCTTACCATCGTTATCAATTTGTTTAATGCGATAATAATTTACACCGTTTAAAGGCCTGGTATCATACACAGAATAACTGCTTACTGCGGTTGAATTATTATTGCCTTTTACCGTAGCAATTTTAGTAAACACAGAACCATTCGAACTTCTTTCAATATCAAAATGGTTGTTGTTTTGTTCACTTGCCGTAGCCCAGCTTATTTGCACACCGTTTTTATCCTGTTTAAGATTGAAGGCTGAAAAATTTACTGCTAATACCGCAGATGTTGTTAAAGATGGATATGTCTCTCCAATATCAAGCGGATTTGCGGTTGAACCCCACTCTCTAAAATAATAAGTAGTGCTCTGTTTTATATTCGCTGTCGCTTTAAGCGTCCATTCATACTCACTGCGGCTATGGTCTGGAAGATTCTGTTTCAATACCATAGAATCAACCATTATTTTACCGGGCGAAAAACTTAAAGAGACACCCGATAACTGCGCAGTGGTTGCTTCACCTTGTGTAACAAATGCACTCGTTCCGGCAATTTGAAAATCTTTTGAACCATCTGTAGTAATATCTGTCCATGGACCGCTGGTTGATGTAGCATACTGCAAAGTATCAAGCAGGCCTACATTTCCTGTTCCTGTATTATTATAAACTTCCAGTCTCAGCCTGAAATTCTCGCCGGTTGAAGTCAACGTTATTGGCGTATTTTGATCTGCTTTCCATGTAGCAGTAGTTTCTGTGCCATCATCATTTCGCCATCTCCAATGGGCTTGTGTAGTAAATGCAAAAAGGTTGTAACTGGTTACAAGCAGCGCCGTTAATAGTAGAAATTTTTTCATGTTTTTGTATTTAATGATTAAAAAAGTAGACGATTACGGAATAAGAAAATTTTTACATTGAATGTTTATTATTGATTGATACGGTTGGTTATTTATATTTTACTGTAATGAACCTCGGCCTTAAATGATACGGATGTTTTGTTATGTTCTCAATAAAGTTAAATGAGTTTACATTATAGCTTATTAATAATTCTCCGGGCTTTGAAAGATGTGGATGCGCCTTTGCATTATACGTGTAAAAGTCAATGCCATCATATATTTCAGGTGTTTCCCAAACTTTTTTTGCAGGCTGAAAAGGCCCCCATGGATTTTGCCCTGCCTGTATCATAATGTCAGGCGAATTTGTATCGAACTCATACGTTGCAATCACTCTTCCATCATCCATAAAACTTACACTCATTTCATTTGAAATACGGCTTGTTAATGCAGCCGCGCTTTTTACATCTTCATTCCAAACGCTGCCATCCCAAAAACGCCACTCATTAAATTTTTCAAATTGATAATCTTTTACTCTTGCAACAAGCAATTCTTTATTTGGGCCACGCACGCCATACACATAAATGTATCCATCAGGATGCGGAGCACCGGCACCAACAGTGTTCGGCAAAACACTAATGCCAAAAACTACTTTACCTTTTCCCTTGCTATCTTTTAAAAAGAATGGACAATCTAATTGATATTGATTTGTATAAGGCGGCTTACTATTTTTTGGTATCGCTATCACACCCAAACCAATATCATCAAAAGGATAAATGCCACCGGGCACACTTTTTATCCTATATGCAAAAATGTAAATAGTGCTATCCATTGCGTGGTCAAACACACCATCACCTAACCAATAATAATCACCGGGCTGTGAATTGAGCGAATGTGGCTCAAACATGGATATGGCATTTCCTGCACTGTCTTTTCTGTAATAAAAATGAATGTGATTCGGGTCAACTTTATCTCCATCCATATAAGCAACAGAATTGTGCAGCAGTTGCCAATCCCCACGCAAAGTATCTGCAACTATATTTCCTATTATGCAATCGCTAAACCAGAAGAATGTATTTGTTTTATCTGCTCTGCCTGGTGTTTCCACGCCATTTGTTGCCATGCTGTAAATTCCATCAGCGCCAATCCATCCTGTATCATGGCGCAACATTTCTGCCCATTGCGGAGCAGGCTTTGTGATGATTTGATTAGCAGAATCTTTTTCATACCAGCGCGCGTGAGAAATTGCGCCATCTGATGTTGTTGCAGTTTTTGTATTACTGCAACTTACCGCAAGCAAACAATAAACACCAATGATGATTATACCGGCTTTTCTCATTACTGTAGTTTTATTGTTATAAATCTTGGGCGATATAAATTCGGATGCGTTTTTATATCATTCCAGAAATCAAACGAGTTTACATTATAGCTGATTAATAATTCATTTGGTTTGGAGAGATTAGGATGCGCTTTGGCGTTATATACAACAAAGTTTTTTACCGAATCAGGCTCTGTGCAATTCCAAAGATTTATTATTGGTCCATACGGCCCTTCAGGATGATTGCTTAAACGCAAGCCGATTGTTTTACCTATTCCATCTGTTTGAAAAACCATTGCATAACGGCCATCACCCAAAGGCGAAACACTTAACTCGTTTGATGCATTGTTGGTAATATTGGCCACTTTATTTATATCAGCATTCCATGTCGCTCCATCCCAAAAACGCCATTTACTGAAGTGTTCAAAATCCTGCGGCTGTACTCTTGCCACCATAACATTTTTTTCTTTTCCACGCACACCATACACGTATACATATCCGTCTGCATTTTTATACCCGGCATCTTTTGTATTTGGAAAAACACAGGCGCCGAACGAACCATATGTATCCGCAGTGCCACTTAAATAAAATGGTGTTTCCATTTGTTGCTGATCGTGAAACGGTGGCTGGCTGCTGAAGGGAATTTTTATAATTGTATTGCCTACTTCAGCAAACCCAAATGCAGCAGTACTTGTATCGCGAATGCGGAAAGCAAAAAAATAAGTAGCATTTAAATCTTTGTTGGCAAAACCATCACCCAACCAATAGTAATCGCCTTTTTTTGAATTGGGTGTATTAGGTGTAAACAAACCGATCGGTTTACCATTAACAGTATCCCAATAAAAATGAATATTGCTATTATCCGGCTCTGTATTTTTTAATAAAGCAACAGAGTTATGTATCATTAAATAACCGGGCTGCAAACTATCGTTTATGATATCACCCAGCATTGTATCGCTGAACAATATCATAGTTTCAGGATTATTAGCTCCTGCAGTATCAATGCTGTTCATCGGGATAGAAAAAATGCCATCGGCACCAAACCATCCGTGTTTACGATAAAATAAATTTGTCCATTCTGTTGCAGATGATGCAGTAAAATGTAAAGTAGTGAGATCAGTATTTTGCACTGTTACATTCTTACTCGTTTTGCAGGCAAAAAGCAAAGGCAAGCTGAATATGATTATATCTTTTCTAAGATTCATGCTGACGATTTATCTGATGAATTATTGTGCCTGGTAAGTGTATACAAATACTTCATGGTTACTCAATCCGAAAGCAGACAGATCGAGTGCTATATCCATCACCCATTTATCATTGCTGAGCGATTCTATGTTATATACTTCAGTAGTTATTTGTGATGTATTAAATACAGAATGATATACATCTGTGAATGTTTTTTCATCATCACTCACCCACCATTTATCATAAATATTAAAACCATCGAATGTGCAGCCGTTGGTGCCATAATCAACACTCATGGTGCTGTCCGCATAAACATATGACCAGATATTATCTCTCTCACAATCGTTCTCAGATTCCTGTGGTGGCGTCAGTGTTGTCCACATTTTAGAGATCAGTTTCCATTTATGCGAAGCGATAATTTGTGCGGCTGATGCATTGGTGTTGATAGTAAGATCTTTTTCTGCAACATTGCCCTTGGCGTCTTCAAAATGATAATTGATACCAACCAGTTTGTTTACTTCGTCAGGCTGATAGGTGTATTCAAAAATATATTGATAGGTGTTGGTGCCTGTATTAACAGGTGTTACAGACTGTACACCGAACGCACTGTCAGCCACGAGATTTATTGATTTTGACAGCAACAGTTTACCTGCACCATAAGGAGCAAAAATATCAAGCGTATCAAATATGTGCTGCCCTGATTTACCGGTAACATTTACAGGATGTAATTTTAAAACGGGAAGATTGGGATCAAGTGAATCTTTTTTACATGCAACAATAAAAATGATGGTTGACATCATTACGCAGCTAATCAATAGGGCAATTCTTTTCATCGTATTAATTATTTAACGTTGATTGTTTTAAGTTGAGGGCTGCTGTTTTATCCTCAGCGTGCATAAAATATTTTTCAATTTCTTCCAGTGATTTACCTTTTGTTTCAGGTATAAGTTTCAGCACAAAGACAAATGCAAGTATTGACATCACCATGTATATCCAGAATGTATAAGCGCTGCCGATAGAATTCAATAACATAGGGAATGATTGCGATACTGCATACACAGATATCCAAAGAAAAAATATTGCAACAGACATTGCCTTGCCACGATTTCTGTTAGAGAAGATTTCTGCTATCACTACAAATGCAAGCGGGCCAAGCGATACAGCAAAAAATGCGATGTAAGCAAGAATGGCTATCAATATAATATATCCTTTTGCCATATCAAAATGAAATGCACCACCAACTATTGCCAAGCATACAGCCATACCTGCAGTGCCTGCAAGCAATAAAGCACGCCTGCCCCACTTGTCAACATATTTTATCGCAACCAACGTGAACAATACATTGATGATACCAACCAATACTGTTTGCATTAATGCAGAGCTTGTAGCATCTCCGGTTGATTTAAATATTTCGGGTGCATAGTACATGATGGCATTAATGCCTGTTACCTGGGAGAAGATGCACAGCACCACACCGATCAATAAAGCTTTACGAACACCAGGTTTAAAAATTTCGGAGAATGAACCTTGCTCAATATTTAATGTTTTTTTTATTTCAGATAATTCCTGTTGTGCTTTTTGTTTGCCGTTCACTTTTGTAAGTATATCATCAGCTTCATCCAATCTTTCTTTTGAAGCAAGCCAGCGAGGGCTTTCAGGCACAAAGAACAACATGATTAAAAATATCACGGAAGGAATAACACCGGAACCAAACATATAACGCCAGCCTGTTGTAATGTTCCATGTCTCATCATGCCAGCCGGCAATGTTTGCATTTACAAAATAGATGAGCAATATACCTGTTACAATGCCCAATTGATTTATCGAAACCAACCTGCCGCGAATATCTGCGGGCGCTATTTCAGCAATGTACATTGGTCCAATCATGGATGCAGTGCCAATGCCTATGCCGCCAATCAAACGAAAAAAAACAAACCATGTAAGATTAAGTGGCATTAATATTCCCGCAGATGAAATGGCGAACATTAATCCTGCTGCTATTAATAATTTTTTGCGACCGAATTTATCGCTCAACACACCTGAGAACATAGCGCCGATGATGCAGCCAATTAATGCGCATGATGCTACCCAACCTTTCATTGCAGGAGAAAGATCATATAGCTTTTGTATAAAGCCGATTGCGCCTGCAACAACGGCTGTATCGTAACCAAATAATAAGCCGCCAACTGCCGCAACAATTGTTGCTTTATATACATACCGTTTATTGCCGTTTTTGTTCATGTTGTTTAATTAATGCGGTAATCAATAAGATTTTCTGTTCGTACAAATGCTTTCATCGTTGCACATTGTTTGCCTTCACTTTCACCATGTGGACGAACCGTGTAAGCACCAACAATTGCAGGCACAATAAATGTTTCAGCATAGTGTACAATGAATGGCTCAAATGCATTGGTTGGACTTTCAACAATAGCTTCCCTGCCATCAATTAAATTCAAAACATTTACAACGCCGTTGGTATTATGTTCTACTTTTTTAGTGAACCAATGTCGTCGCGTTTCAATAAATGATGTTGCATCAAGCCCTGTTCTTTCTTCAAACCATCCATCACCTTCTGCAATTTTTTCTATGTGGTTAATGATATTTTCTTTCGTCCATTGCGTTGTACGGTCCCATTTAATTACTTCTTTACCATGTGCAAGAGAAATAGGGCGCGGCTTTCCATCCAAACCCATTCTTCCCCAATCCCATAATTTAAAAGTGAAGATGTACGGTGTAGCACTTATCTCAAGAACAACTGTATCTGCACCCGAACAATGCACTGTTCCGGATGGAATTAAAATATGATCATGCTTTTTTACAGTCCATTTCTCTACATATTTCTCTGCTTCAAAATCAACACCTTCGTCCTGCGCTGTTTGTAAAGCGCTAATCATTTTTTCAGGAACAATATTTTCTTTTAAACCTAAATAAACAAAGGCATTGTCTTTTGCGTCAAGAATATAATAGCTTTCATCCTGCGTGTAAGCCATGCCAAATTTTTCGCGTATATACTCTTTTAACGGATGTACCTGCAAACTGAGATTACCACCATCTATTGTATCTAAAAAATCAAAACGGATAGGAAACTCATCACCAAAAGATTCATACACTTTTTTACCCAGCAATTCTTTTGGCTTTACAAAAACAAGATTGATAGAAGGCGTTTCAAAATTGATGTTGTTATCAAATTCAAATAATAAACTATTCTCTTCAGGCACACAATCAAAACCCCATGCATAGTTTTGAGCTGAACGGTCAAGATTAATAACTTCTTTTAACCATTGTCCGCCCCATGGGCCCGGATCAAAAAAAGGCACAAGCCTGAAAGGCTGATGCACACTGCGTTCCAGCGCATCTGCAAATGCAGCGGTAGTAATCATTTTAGGTTGATCAGCGATAGTTGTATCAAGAACAAAATGCCATTTGCCCATCAATGTTTTCTTATATCTGTCAAGCACACGCCAGTCAACAAAAAAGCTTCTTTTATATTGATAAGAAAATTCTGCATCGGCATTTTCAGCTGCCATGTTGCTGATGTTGTTGTTTCTGAAACGCAACTGTATTTCCCAACGCGGCATATCAGCATACAATAACAAGTCTGCCTTATCAGCAATCAACGATGCACCAATTCCATATACAATCACCAATTCATTTTCGCTTGCAGCAATTTTATTTTGTGTTGATAAAATAGTAGAAAAATCAAAAAAATCTTCAATGTTCAACGGCGCCATGTAACCAAAAACAGGATCATCTGTTACAAACGGGTACACCATTTTTTCAATTTCGTCTGAAGCTTTAAATGCTGATATTGAATCAATCATTTCAGCATTAACAAATGCGTTATGCAACGTTGTTTGTATTTCATTTGTATAAACACCATGATAACATTCAATTGCTACAACAACTTTATTTGATTGTTTTTCACTGATTGTATTTTGCAATGCATCAGTAATATTTTTCCATCCTGCAAAACAATTATGCCCTTTGATTTTTACAGCCGGAAATTTGTCGAAGTTTGATTTCAATGTCTTTTCTTTTAATTATTATAAACTAACCAGGCTGCACCTAACAATGCCGCCGTATTTATATTTTCTGCTGCTTCAATCTTTACTTTTCCCCATGGTGTCCATGCATATTTATCTGTTTTCTGCTGTATAAATGGAATAATAAAATCAGCGCTTGACATTACGCCACCACCAATCACCAACACTTCAGGATCGTATGCATGAATAAGATTTATTGCAGCAGCACTCCATACATCCACACAAAAATTTCTTAACTCTTTTGCAAGCATGTCGCCTTCGTTTGCGCAGCGAAATATGCTTTCGAAATCAATTTTATTTTGCTGTGATAACCTGCTTGAATAATAAGCTGCATGCTCCTTTGCAATGTTTTGAATATTCCACGTTGAAGCTTCTGTTTCAACACAACCAATGTTACCGCAATTGCATTTTTTACCGTAAATATTAATCGTAAAGTGGCCGCCCAAGCATCCGGCTTGGAAATGTTTTCCCCGCAACACTTTGCCTTCAATAACAGCAGAAGAACCAACACCTGTTCCTATCGTCATCAGCACAACATTATCATAACCTTTTCCTTTACCGAATTGCCATTCGCCGATTAAAGCACAGCGCGCATCATTTTCTATTTCGAGTTTTGTTTGCCATGTGTCACTGATCCATTTGCTCAAATTCAGATCAATTACATCATTGAATTTATTATCAATTGAAAGCACTTTCTTTTGTTTGCTATCAACAATGCCAGGCATAGAAATGCCAACACCTTTAATTTCATTTTTGTTGATGGAACATTGTTGCAACATATCATTCACTGTACTTTCAATCACCTTTAATTTTTCTTTTAATCCATTGGATGATTCAGCATCAATACTTGCAGTGCATAAAATTTTATCATGTTTAACAAGACCGATCTTAATTTTTGTTCCACCGATATCCGTTACTATCACAACGTCGCCCCCATCCCCTGAAGGGGAGTTTTGTAAAACGTTTTCATTTAATATAAGTGGCCTTGTATTCACTAAATAAATTTTATAGCACTAAAGATTTTCTCCCTTTAGGGCCGGGCTTAAAACCCTGTGTTTTGTTTGAGATTTGGATTCAGATCTATCTCTGTTTGTGGAATTGGGAACAGGTAATTTTTATCCTGCGGATGTATTCCCGATTTTGCAACAGGAACAAGGCTTTCCAATGTTTTTGTTCTTGCAAGATCAAACCATCGTTGACCTTCGGCAACAAACTCCATTCTTCTTTCTTTTAAAACAGCAGCACGAAATTCATCTTGTGTTATACCAACATAATCAGGCACCGCAACACGTTCTTTAGTTCCATCCCAACGCGCACGTTTACGTACCATGTTTATGTAAGTAAGTGCTTCACTTGTATTGCCCAATTCATTTTCTGCTTCTGCGTACATCAATAAAACATCAGCGTAGCGTATAACAGGATAATCGTTGGCAGAGCCATTGCCTTGTGGCTCCGCAGTGCTGTCCCAGTATTTTCTTATGTAAGGTGAAATAGTAGTAATGGTTCCATCGGGATTATATACCTGCGTAATAAATGTTACTTCTCTTCTCCTGTCTTGCGGGTCATAATCATCATATAAATTTTGTGTAGGCACCTGCCATCCCTGTGCGTTCTGAACACCATCGACGCTTAATGCAGGTGGTAATAAACGTACATTGAATTGACCTACTTCCCAAAAGCTGATAGCACCACCACCATCACCAAAGCCAACAGAAAAAATTGCTTCTTTACCACCGCGACTTGAGAGCTTGAACACATCAGCAAAATCATCCCATAAAGCATATTGATTGGAATTGATAACTTCTCCGCATTTATTTGCACAAGCCTGCCAGTTTTGTTGTGTGAGATACACTTTAGCAAGAATAGATTCCGCGGCGCCTTTTGTAGCACGGCCACGACCATCACCGGGAGTATAACTATCAGGTAAGTTTTCTGCTGCAGTTAAGTCTGCAATAACTTGCTTGTAGATATCATCAACAGAAACAATTTGTGGCGTCAGCGGTTCTTGTTCCTGCAACACCAATGGAACGCTTCCAAACATACGTACCATATCAAAATATAAAAGTCCGCGTAAGAAATGCGCTTCATTTACAAGGCGTGCTCTTAATGTGGTATCCATTTGAATTAAGGGAATTCTTGCAATAGCAATGTTGGCAAGCGTAATCGCTTTGTAATGCATTGTCCACGTTTCTTCAAGGCTGTTATTAATAGGTGTTTCAACAAAATTGCTGATCTGATCCATATCAGGTTGAAACACATTTTTGTTGATCATTTCATCAGAAGCACAACCTGCGATCACCCAAAATGTACTATGATAAACACCTGCTGTTGAACCTGTGCTGGTAGAATTCAAATAAGAATAAATAGCATTTACAGCAGCGATAGCATCGTTTTCTGTTTGATAATAGTTTGTGATGGCTATTACATTCTGCGGATTTTCTTCAAGGAATTTTTTGCATGAAGAAAATGCAAATGAAGCAGCAGCAATTATGATAATAAGTGAAGAATATTTTCGCATACAATCGTTTTAAATATTAGAAACCTAATGTGATACCAACCTGGTAAACTTTTGATTGAGGATAGCCTCCATTATCAATGCCAATCAGTGTTGTACTTTGCCCGTATGTGTTGGCTTCAGGATCGTAACCGGTGTATTTAGTGAGTGTCCACAAATTGCTTCCGCTGATATAAATTCTTACCTGCTGAATTTTTGCTCTCTGTAAAATTTGGCGTGGAAGTGTATAACTTAAGCTTACATTTTTTAAACGTACATAAGAAGCATCTTCAACAATTGCAGAAGAAAAAATTCCTACATCCAAACTGCCGTATGCCAATGCACGTGGATATTTGTTTTCATGATTCTCGGGCGTCCACCTATTCAATCCTGCTTCAGCCAATACATTATTCTGGCCTGTAAAATTCAACAGGTTAAATGAATTGAAGTTTGCCATTTTATTACCCTGCGAACCCTGAAAGAAAAAGCTGAGATCAAAATTTTTGTATGATAAATTATTGTTGAAACCAAATGTAAAATGGGGTTGAGCGCTTCCGAGAATAGTGCGGTCGTTTGCATCAATTTTTCCATCGTCATTTATATCGCGATACTTTCTGTCACCAGCCTTTGCAACAGATGCAGGATTTGCAGAACCTGGTTCCTGTCCAACTAAAACCGGGCTTTTTGCTGCGTCTTCATCACTCTGAAAAATGCCATCAAAAATATACCCGTAGAATGTTCCGATAGGTTGGCCTTTTCTTAACAGGCTTGCGTTCAGCAATAAAATATCTGTTTCCGTATTCAGGTTGGTTACTTCATTTTTGTTATGAGAAAAATTAAATGAAGTGCTCCATTGTAATGCGCCTGTTGTGTTAATAGTATGAAGATCTATGTCAATACCTTTATTTGAAATATTGCCAACATTCAACAATGTAGAACTGAAGCCTGTTGTAGTTGGAATAGGTGTTGAAAGCAATAAATTATAAGTAAGCTTTGAATAATAATCAGCCGTTAAAGTAATGCGTTGCTTGAATAAACCAAGATCAAATCCTATATCAAATTGCTTTGTACTTTCCCACTTCAGATTCTTATTTACATAACTTAACGGTTCCATTCCTGTATATACTTCACTGCCTGCAGAACTGTTGAACACACCTTGTCCATAAGGGCCAACCAATGCCAAAGATTGATAGGGTGGAATTGCCTGGTTTCCTATCACACCATAACTAATACGCAATTTTAAATCTGAGATAGCAGTGAGATTTTGCATGAAATTTTCTTTGGAAACGCGCCATGCAAATGCACCTGAAGGGAAGTATCCGTACTTATTGCCTTCAGAAAATTTTGACGAGCCATCAATGCGTCCTGTTAAGGTAAAAAGATATTTATCGCTTAATGTATAATTTACTCTGCCGATATAAGAGATCAACGACCATTGTGATTCGTTGTTTACAGGCGTTTGCGGATCAGTTGCAACAGAAATATTATGATAACCTGTTCTGCCATCAGGAAATCCAAATGCATATGCAAACAAACTTTGATTGTTGAATTTCTGCATTGTAAAACCTGCTATCGCATTAATACTATGCTTTTGATGCCAGTTTTTATTATAGTTGAAAGTGTTTTCATTCAGCCATGTTAAGCCATTAACATTACCAACCGAAGCTTCACCGTTACTTGCCTGTGTGCGTTTCAAAAAATTAGGGCCGAATGATGCTTCATCATCATTGAATGCATCTAAGCCAAAACTTGTTTTAAATTCAAGATCATTGGTTAGTTTATAACGAGCATATACATTGCCTATGAACCTTGAATTCTTCGTTACTGAATTATACTCTTTTGCATCAGCAATCGGGTTGCCTAAAATTGTTCCTCTGTCGTTTTCAAAAGTGTAGCCGCCGTTTACAGTTGAATCATAAATGGGCAGAATCGGATTGAATAACATTGCTGCTGTTACAACACCCGGAACAATCGTTCCTGCATTTGTAAGTACACCGGCAGAGCTTGTTCTTGCATAAGTAATGCTATTGCCAACCGTTAAGCGTTTGTTTACCTCCCGGTCAAGATTAGCTCTAAAACTATAGCGTTTAAAATTTGAATTGATGATAACTCCATCCTGATCGAAATAACCACCAGAGATCGCATACTTTGTTTTATCATCCCCGCCTGAAACAGATATTTGATAATTTGACATTGGCGCCTTTCTGAATAATGCACCCTGCCAGTCTGTTCCTTCACCTAAATTTTTTGGATTAACATAAACAGGCGTTTGATTAGCATTGATCTTGGCATCGTTTACAAAATTTGCAAACTGCTCTGCATTTAAAACGTTTACGTCATGTGCAACCTGTTGTTGTGCATAATAAGCATCAAACGTAACATTGCCCTGGCCTGCTTTACCGCGTTTTGTGGTGATAATAACTACGCCATTGGCGCCACGCGAACCATAGATAGCTGTAGCAGATGCATCTTTTAAAATTTCAATTGATTCAATATCATTTGGATTAATGGCTGACAAAGCTCCAATACGGGGGCCTAACGTTACTCCGACAGACATATCGCCTGCATCACTATTCACCAACATTCCATCTATAACATATAAAGGTTCGTTGCCTGCATTGATAGAGGTGGTACCACGAATTCTTATTGAAGTTTCTGCGCCTGGTTTGCCTGATAATTGTGTAACCTGAACGCCTGCAGCGCGCCCCTGTAAAGCTTGGTCAAAGGAAGTCACCGGAACAGCTTTCAGGTCTTCTGATTTTACAGAAACAACAGAACCTGTAAGATCACTTTTCTTCACCGTTCCATAACCAATCACCACAACCTGTGAAAGTTCGTTGTTGTTAGGTTCGAGTGTAATATTAAGAGTTGCCTTGTCTTTAACAGTAATCTCCTGTACAACATAACCTACATGTGAAAATACCAGCGTAGCATTTGCAGGAACATTAATTGTAAACTCGCCCTTATCCCCGGAAGTAACACCATTGGTTGTGCCTTTAACAGTAACACTAACACCAACAAGCGAGGCTCCCGATTGATCTTTTATTGTTCCGGAAATACTCTTTGTTGTTTGTGCCTGTGCAAACATTATAGCGCACGTAAGAAACACGAACGAAAAAGCAGCAGGCAATTTGATTCGATGATAAATATTCATTAGTCAGGATTAATCGTTAGTAAAAGCAATCGTTTAACTCTCGAAAAGTTTATTAGTCTTTAGCAATATCAATCGTATAAGTAAAACTATCCGCTCTGTAATAACCAAGATTATATTCAATAGGTCTGTCACCCGGATCGCATACAACGCGCTTGCGAAACAGTATTGGATCACCTATTTTAATATGTAATTTTTCAGCTAAATTTTTATTGGCAAGAATGGCGCTGATACCTTCTTTTGAAACAGCAACAGTTACATTATGTTCTTTCTCCAGTTTTTCATACAACGGCTTCGAAAAATCTTCTTTTTCAGTAAGCCCGGTACGTGGATGGAAGTAAGAAATAAAATAAACGATCGGCCCTTTGTTCAGGCCACGCAATCTTTCCAGCTTTATAACTTTGGTTTTCTCTTTAATATTAAACAGGCTGCATATTTCTTTGTCGGCTACAACCAGGCTTACTTTTATCGAATAGTTTTTAAACACTACACCTTTTTCATCCATTTCATGTGTAAAGCTTGTCCACTTATTCAGTTTTGTAGTAAGACTATTCTTTGCTACCTTGGTACCTACACCTTTTTTACGCACCAGCAATCTTTCCTGTACCAGCTTATTAGCCGCTTGCCTAACAGTGTTCCTTGATATACCTAACTTTCTTGCAATGTGCACTTCATTGGGCAACAGCTTTCCGTTTTGATATTCCGGTTGTTCAATTAACTTTCTAAGCATTTCCTCAACTTGTAAGTGAAGCGGCAAAACACTATTATGATCAATTGCAAAGTTGTCCATCGTTAGTAATGTATGTTCATATGTTCATACATAATGCTAATGTGGGTAAACTTTTTGATATGTTCAAACATTTGAACATAATTTTTTACGATGTGATAAAATCTTTTCATTTTTGAATAACGATAAAACCGTTTGCCATGAAACCACACTGCACTTTGTTATTGTTTTTATTTGTTGCCGAATTTGTACAAGCACAGGATTCAATTCATAAAAAAGTTGATTTTAAATTTTCTGCTGAAGCTGCGCCTGAATGGACAAAATTGTTTGAACGCACATCAGGGTGGTTTGGTGCTGATGGTATTTTCTCCATTCCATTAAGTGGGGTTGATAAGAACAATAACGCCGGTAATGATTCGACACTGCTGTTATTCAGCGATACATATATTGGCGAAGTAAAAAATGGAAAACCTGTAAGCGATACAATGGTGAACAATACCATCGCTTATATAAAAGGCAATGATCCTGATGTCTCAAAGATTCATTTCTATTATAATACTGATGCTAACGGAAAGCCCATAAGTTTCTTTACACCTCAAACATCAACAGATAAAAAGCCTCAGTTGTTTTGGTTGGGTGATGGTTTTGTAAACAAAGAGAAAAATAACACGTTGTACATCTTCGGTTATAAAGTTGAAAGAACAGGTGCGGGCGTTTTTGATTTTATTGAACCTGGTGTTTCTATTATCGCTATTCCCAAAAACAGCAAACAGCCGTTTAAAGATCAAAGGCAAATTGAAACATCATTACACATAAATAATAAAACATTGGGCGAAGGAAATATGGGCGCGGGTATTTTAGTGAATACAAAATGGAGCGGTGCTGTAAATCCAGATGGTTATGTATATGTGTATGGATGTATTGGCAATGATAAAAATCTTGTTGCAGCAAGAGTGGAACCAAAAGATTTTGAGAACATGAGTGCATGGCGTTACTGGAACGGCACAACATGGAGTGAAAATAAAGATGGCATGAAACCTATAACCAATGCGGCTTCCAATGAATTGAGTGTAACACCAATGAAGAATGGAAAATATATCCTTGTTTTTCAGGAGATGGGCTTGAGTGATAAAGTTGGTGTAAGAATTGGCGATAGCCCGGTTGGACCTTTTTCTGATATTATAACTGTTTGGACAGCGCCTGAATGGCAAAAAGGTTTGTGGACATACAATGCAAAAGCACATCCTAATTTATCGAAGCCCGGTGAGTTATTGATCTCTTACAATACTATTACCGCTGATTTTTGGAACGATATTAAAAAAGATGCAACGATATATCATCCACGATTTATTAAGCTGAAGTTTGAGGATAAATAAAAGGCAGCCTTATAAAAGCTGCCATGCAATATCAACTGTACAAAGTTTCCAATTTTGCTGCTTCGACACGCAAAGTTGCTCAACGAAGCTCAATAGTTATTACAGAAGCTGGTCAAAAAAAATATTTAATAATTAAATCACTCATTCTAAAATTTCACATTGATGATTTAAATCTGTTACAACATTGATGATTCTTTTTTGCAAAATATTCTTTCCCTGCACTCTCAAAATTTTGTCGCAATCATCCAGGTCAAAATTTATTTTGTGTGCAGGGAATTCTTTTGCTAATTTTTGAATAATATGTTTTGCTTTACGAATACTTCGAACATTCGTTTTAAAAACTTCTACCATAAAAAACCTTGTTTGAAATCTCGCTTATGCTATTTTATTTATGCCATTGTATTTGATTCAAACTCTACCATCCATTCAATACCGTATTTATCTCTGAACATAGCAAAATATGAACCCCATGGACTATCTCCAATAGGCATTTCAACATTTCCGCCTGCTGAAAGACCACTGAACAGTTTGTCTGCCTCTTCACGGCTTCCCGCAGTAACAAATATCTTAGACCTGTTCTCATTTTCATTTACACGTCCTAAAAAATCAGGGACGTCGTTAGCCATTAAAATGCTATTGCCAATTGGTAAAGCGATGTGCATTATTTTGTTTGCTTCATGTTCTGGAATTGGATGTTCAGGAATTGATAAATCTTTGAAGCGTATAATTTTTGTGAACGCTCCGCCAAATACTGATTTGTAAAAATTGAATGCTTCTTCAGCATTTCCGTTGAAGTTGATGTGAGGATTAATAGATGCCATGATTTTTGTTTTTAGATTATTAAATTGATTTTATAAAAATTTTATTCAAAGCTTTTTGAACGAAATTATTTTTTGGATAAAGTTGCCAGCAAATTTTCGAGGTTGCTCAATGACATCTTCATTCCCTGCGTAAAGCCATCAAGTATTCCCTCCATTCTTTCAAGAGATTCATTGTAAATAGTAATGCTCACTTTTGTTGTTCCATTTTGTTCGCTAAAAGTATGATCCCATTCAGAGCCAGGCAACTCAGGGTTTTCATTCTCATCTGCAAAAGCATTGTGCATTTTAAAATTGGTTTTCGGAGTGATGGAAGTGTATTCCTGTATCGCCCAACGTTTTTGTCCATCCGGACTTATCATTGCATAAAATCTTTTGCCACCAACTTTAAAATCCTGGTATTTCGTTTTGGATATCATGGGCTTTGGTGCGATCCATTGGTCAATCAATTCTGCTTTGGTAAAAGCATCCCATACCAGCGGAAGTTCAGCATCGAATTCCCTTGTTATATATACCGTTTTAGCTGCTTTGTCAACGGTAAAATCAAATAGCAAATTGTTATTCATTTTTTTTGTTTTTAAATTATTCTACTATCGTTGCTTTAAAGCTGTCAACAATTTTTCAAGGATATTTAATGTCATTGTAAACCCTTCTTTAAAGCGATCATTAGCCATCATCTCAAGCATTTCAAGATTTTTATATTTTATACTCATTCTGAATGTTGTAATTCCATTTGCTTCACTAAAATCCAGGTTGTTTTCTGAACCATAAAATTCAGGATTGATATTTTCGTCTTTATCACTAGAGCCAGAAATATATTTATAATTTGTTTTCGGAGAAATAGAAGTAAAGTCCTGAACAGAAAAATACTCTTGGCCTTCAGGGCTTATCATTTTATAAAATCTCCGTCCTCCAACTTTGAAGTCCATAAATATTGTTTGTGTTGTCCAAGGTGCAGGTGCTCCCCATTGGTCAAGCATTTCTGCTGTGGTGAATGCATCCCAAACCAATGATTGGCTGGCATCAAATTCTCTGGTTACGAATACCGTTTTCGCTGTTTTATCAACGGTAAAATCAAATAGTAAATTGTTACTCATTTTTTTTGTTTTTTCATTGTCGATAATACTTTGTCAAGTTGGTTGAAACGGGTTTCCCAGATTTTACGGAACTGCTCAAGCCATTTGTCTATTTCTTTCATCTTATTTATTTCGAGTGAATAGTAAATCTCCCTGCCTTGCTGTTCCTGCTTTACCAGTTGGCATTCTGTGAGTATGCGCAGGTGTTTAGAAACAGATTGCCGTGTAGTGTGGAAGTTATCAGCAATGGCATTTGGTGTCATTGACTGTAATGCAATTAAAGCAATAATTGCCCGTCTCGTTGGGTCGGCGATTGCCTGGAAAATATCTCGTCTCATATAATTATTTTATAAGTTGAGCAACTGTTCGGTTGCAAATATATGCGCAACTATTTGGTTGCGCAAAATAATTTTGTAAATTTTTTTAATCGATAATAAGCTAGTTAGAATTTCGGTTTGAAGATTATTTAAGTATGCCGGGTTTTTGGAACGATACACTAAAAGATGCAACGATATATCATCCAAGATTTATAAGGCTGAAGTTTGAGGAGAAATAAAAGCTGAACAACGAATCAACTGTACAGGGAAGTGACACAACGAAGCTTAATTCTTGTACAAAAGCTGGCTATATAAAATCTTATTTATGGCATACAAGCTTCAACCCTTTCACATCAGGATTAATTTTACTAATATGCCAGCGGCCAAGATTGGCGATAAATAATTCGTTGAATTTCTTTCCGCCGAAAGCAAGATTGGTTGGGTTTGAAATGGTGTGCGCTTCCCAATCATCAACCAAAATTTCAACTTCTTTATTTGTATTCACTTTATAAATTCTGCTGGGCGCATAACAACCGACGTATAAATTTTCTTCAGCATCAAACGCAATTCCATCAGGACAAGTTTCCGGCAAGACACAAAACACTTCACGCTCACCTGCTGAACCATCTTCATTAATTGCAATACGCTCAACACCAGGCAACCAGGTACAAACAACATACAGAAATTTTTCATCTGCATCCAGCGCTAAACCATTTGCAAAGTTGAACGGACCATGATGCCATATTGTTCCATTGCCTTCTTCATCAAAGCAAAATAGCTTTCCGGTTACTTTTCTGAATGCACCACTTTCACTTACAAATAATTTTCCACTGCGCATGAATGAAATGTAGTTTGGAATATTGAATGTTTCTCCTTCGGCACCTGTTGCAAACATTGAAAGTTGATTGGTTGCAATATCTAATTTCCAGATACATTTATTTTTAAGATCGCAAACTGCAAGCCATGAAGTATCAGGCGAAAAAGCAATTCCTAGTATAAAACCATTTGTAGTGTTGATGACTTTAATGTTTTTTCCGTCAGCAGAAATTTTATAGATCTGTCCTGCTTCTCCACCTGCCCAAATGGAACCATCAGGATGCACAGCAATGCATTCAGG
>JABDFS010000059.1:0-517 GCA_013286425.1 Bacteroidota bacterium | reverse complement strand
ATGATCTAAACCATCAGCAAAAATTTCTATATCATTTATAGTGAGTTGCATAATTAATCTTTTTTACTGCCTGCGATTGTTATACCCAAGCCGCCGTCTATTCTTATTGCCTGGCCAGTAATGAAGGATGCTTTATCATCACACAAATACAAGACAAGCGCTGCAATTTCTTCTGCTGTGCCAATGCGTTTCGTTAAATGCATATCAATACATTCCTGCATCACTTCGTCCGGGTCCGGAGATAATGCAATAGAGTCACGCAACATAGGTGTATCAATTGTTCCGGGACAAACCGCTACACACCGAATATGCGGCGCATAATCAACGGCAATGCTTCTTGTTAAGCCAAGAATCGCTGATTTTGCAGTAGTGTAAGCAGCCACTTTTTGCTGACTTAAAAATGCCTGAACACTGGCAATATTTATTATTGCACCGCTTTGTTTTTTTTGCATTAAAGGAATAGCATACTTAGCGCAGAGATAAAAACTTTTTAAGTTTATTTTCATTACCAGATCCC
>JABDFS010000058.1 GCA_013286425.1 Bacteroidota bacterium | reverse complement strand
TATTGCAAATAATACTGAAGCACCAACTTTTAAAAACACTTTGATAGCACTGGAAGAAACAGGCCAGTTATTAAAACGTGTGAGCAATGTTTTTAATGCTGTGACCAGCGCTAATACAGACGATACATTACAGGTATTGCAGGAAGAAATAGCGCCTGAACTTGCTGCTAGCCAGGATGCAATTTACCTGAATGAAAAATTATTTAAACGCATTGAGACCGTTTACAACAACCGGGCTTCACTAAAACTTGATAAAGAATCGATGCGGTTGGTTGAATATTATTACCAGCAGTTTGTGCTTGCCGGTGCGAGGTTGTCTGCATCAGAAAAAGTACAAATGAAACAATTGAATACAGGGCAGGCATCATTGAGTGCAAAGTTTATTAACCAACTGGTTAATGCAGCAAAAGCAGGCGCAACGGTAATTACAGATTCATCTGAACTTGCAGGTTTATCTCAATCGGAAAAAGATGCGTATGCACAAAATGCAAATGCAAAAGGTTTAACCAATAGCTGGCTCATTCCTCTGCAGAATACAACACAGCAACCAGTATTACAATCATTAACAAATCGGGATATGCGTCAAAAGATTTTTAATGCATCATGGATGCGTGCAGAAAGAAATGATTCCAATGATACGCGTTCACTTATTATCCGTATTGCAGCAATCCGAGCGCAGAAAGCAAAGCTGATGGGCTTTCCTAATTATGCTGCATGGAAACTGCAGGATCAGATGGCACAAACACCACAGGCAGTTGATAATTTCTTAAACCAGTTAGTGCCATCTGTAACAGGGAAAGCAAAGCAGGAAGCTGCAGATATTCAACAGGTGATCGATGCGCAAAATGGTGGCTTTTCTTTGCAGCCATGGGATTGGGAATTTTATTCAGCGCAGGTGCGTAAAACAAAATATGATCTTGATGAAAATGAGATAAAACCATATTTTGAATTAAATACAGTTTTAGAGAAAGGCGTTTTTTATGCAGCCAATCAATTGTATGGATTAACTTTTAAGGAAAGGCATGACATACCGGTTTACCAGGCTGATGTGCGCGTGTTTGAAGTGTTTGATCAAGATGGCAAATCGCTTGCTTTGTTTTACTGCGATTATTTTAAACGCGATAATAAATCAGGCGGCGCATGGATGAGTAATATGGTTGGTCAATCTAAATTATTAAACACAAAACCGGTTGTATTTAATGTTTGCAATTTTACAAAACCTGCGCCCGGTCAGCCTGCATTAATAAGTTTTGATGATGTAACTACTATGTTTCATGAGTTTGGTCATGCATTGCATGGCATGTTTGCCAACCAGGAATATTCAATACTTTCAGGAACTAATGTTGCCAGTGATTATGTTGAATTCCCATCGCAATTCAATGAGCATTGGGCTTTAGATCCGAAGGTGTTGAAAAATTATGCGGTACATTATAAAACGGGCGCACCTATTCCGCAATCGCTTATAGACAAAATAAAAAAAGCATCAACGTTTAATGAAGGCTACACATTAACTGAAGCTATTGCAGCAGCATCGTTGGATATGCAATGGCATAAACTTTCTGCAGATACTGTTGTAAGTGATGCAGATGCTTTTGAAAAATATGCTTTGCACATAACCGGGCTTGATCTGCCACAGGTTCCGCCGCGTTACCGCGCTACATATTTTTTGCACATCTGGGGCAATAATGATTATGCTGCAGGTTATTATGCCTATCAATGGACAAAAATGCTGGAAGAAGATGCTTATAGCTGGTTTGAAGAAAATGGCGGAATGACAAGGGCCAACGGCCAGCGGTTTCGTGATATGATCTTGTCAAAAGGTAATACAGAAGATTACAATACGATGTTTAAAAATTTTCGTGGTCACTCACCTGATATAAAACCGATGGAGAAAAATCTTGGTTTGACTGTGAATTAGAAAACTTTTTCTAAAAATAGTATAACTCATTGCAAATAAATAATCCCGCATTTTTTTGTGGGATTATTGTTACAATTAAAACACACATGTATATCTACTACACTTTTACCGTTCCTTCAATTGAATCATCAAGCGTTTTTCCTGCAATAGCACCTATAATCATTTTAGTAAATGCAACTGCCTCTCCATGTTTAGTATCCCAGTAATAGCCATCAGTTGGTGCAACTTTTATAACAGTGATACGTGGATCATCTTTGCCTTCTGTGAACCATGTTTTCATTATGCCATCCCACAACTCATCTATTTTATTTTTATCTCTTGATATTTCTGCGCGTCCGTTAATGCTTAAAAAATCCGAATGCGGCGAACCCTGAAATAATAATTGTACTGAAGCGTCAATACTTATTTCTTTATTCTTATGACTGTCGCTTGCGCTTAAAAACCAGAAGTTGCCATCATCATCAATTTGTTCAGGCGCCATTGGCCTTGTGCTAAAATTTCCACCATTAATGTTTGTGCAGAAGAAACAAGATTCTGCCTTTTTTGCCAGGAGTTTAATTTTTTTGATTGCGTTTTCGCCTAATAAATTTTCTTTGTTTTTTTCAGGCTGATTTTTGTTGATGCTGTCCATAGTTGTCTTTTACAGGTTTTAAGTAATTGTATTTGTTACTTGTATGGACTGTATAAAAAATCATACCGTTTTTTTAAGTTCCACCATTTGTACATTTCTGGAAAAACTTTCTTCGAGTGATATAATGGTATCTGTTCGCTCAATGCCTTTTATTTTTTGCAATTCGTCGTGCAATACAAATTTTAACTGGCCGATATCTTTACATACCACTTCTGCAAACATGCTGTAATTGCCCGTTGTATAATTAAGCCGAACTATCTCAGGAATTTTTTTTAACTGGTTTGCTACGTTATCATATAAAGAACTTTTTTCCAGATAAATGCCAATAAATGCAATTACATCATAACCCAAAATTTTATGATTGATGTGCAGCTTTGTACCCTTTACAATACCCATTTCCTGCAGCTTTTTTATGCGTACATGAATAGTGCCGCCCGAAACAAAAAGTATTTTACCAAGATCAGCATAAGAAATATTTGCGTTTTCCATCATTGCCTGGATGATCTGGAAATCCAGTTTGTCAAGATTCAATTTATCGGTCATTATGCAATAGTATTTTAGATTTTGTCTAATCAAAAGTATATTGTTTTAAATATTTTCTATAATTTAAAATTTTAACTTGAATAATTTCTATTGAATAATATTTGCGCTTTAATATTGCATCAGCAAACGCGATAGTTCTTATACATACTGTGGGGTGATGAAATCTTTGGCAGACATGCCCTCTCGTCTCGGGGGTGAGGATTACAGGATAAACGAAATGTAGAGCCGACGTTACTTTTGGTAAGGCCGACCGGGGTTGACCACTAAACTTTGCATTTTGGCTAACTGCCTCGTGGAGGTTCGATCCCTCCCCCTACAGCATTAAAAAAAGCCCCAACATTTGTTGGGGCTTTTTTATTACACGATATTTTTAAGGTTTACACTTTATCAAAATCTGAAGCAGAAGGAAGGATTTCGCCTGCAGCACTTAATTTGCTGTTGCGCCTGCTGTAACTGAAATAGATCAGCAATCCAAGCACCATCCATATTAAAGCAACAACCTGTGTCTCTGTTTTCAATGAAATTATCATAGCTGCGCATACCAATATCCCAAGAATTGGCACTAACGGCACCAATGGAGTTTTGAAAGGCCTAACGCGGTTAGGATCTCTTTTACGCATTATCAGAACACCCGCACATACCAGCACAAATGCGAAAAGTGTTCCAATACTAGTCAGGTCGCCTGTTATATCTCCGGGTATTAATGTAGCAAATGTTCCTACAAAAAGAAATAATATGATATTGGATTTGTATGGTGTTCTGAATTTAGGATGCACGTCTGAGAAAACTTTTGGAAGCAGGCCATCGTTCGCCATGGAAAAAAATACGCGGCTTTGTCCCATCAACATTACCAGTATCACGGATGAAAAACCAGCCAGAATAGCAACGGTAACTAATGTGCCAAGCCAACCATATCCTTGCATATAAGTTTGAATGGCATAAGCAACAGAAGCTTCTTTACCGGCGCTCACAAAATCTGTAAAAGGTGCAACACCAGTTAGTACCCATGAAAAAAGCACATACAAAATGGTGCATATAAGCAATGAAACAAGAATACCAATCGGCATATCTTTTTTAGGATTTTTTGCTTCCTGTGCTGCTGTGCTTACTGCATCAAAACCAATGAAAGCAAAGAATACCACGGCTGCTCCTCGTAATACGCCGCCCCAACCATGATTAAAAAAGTCTGCATAACTGTAAGGTTTACCGTCAGGCTGTATTGCATCAGGCTGATTTGCGGGTATTAAATAAGGTGTATGGTTTGCAGGATTAATAAAATGCCAGCCGATTGCAATAAATACAAGTACAATAGCAACCTTAATGAATACGATAATTGCATTTACCACTGCAGATTCCTGGGTGCCTTTAATAAGTAGTGCAGAGATAAGGAACAATACAAGCAATGAAGGGGCATTAATAATTCCGTGATGCATTACACCATCTACAATTGCTGATTGAAATGGTGAGTGGCACCATTCATAGGGAATCGCTCCGTTAAGAAGTTTATTTAAAAATTCACTCCATGCAATAGACACCGTTGCCGCGCCTAACGCATATTCAAGAATAAGCGCCCAGCCAATTATCCATGCTATTATTTCACCCATGGTTGTATAAGCATAAGTATAGGCACTTCCTGCAATAGGTATCATTGAAGCAAATTCAGCATAGCATAAACCGGCAAAAGCGCACCCAACAGCAGCAATTAAAAAAGATATGGTAACTGCAGGTCCGGCACTGCCTCCGGCTGCGGCTGCAGTTCTTACAAACAAACCCGCACCAATAATGGCTCCTATTCCCAATGCAATCAAACTGCCTTTACCCAAAGTTCTTTTTAAACTTTTTTCAGAATCGGCTGCCTGTGCCAGTAAAACATCTAACGATTTTGTTCTGAATAAACTCATACAAATTTTATTATAACCGGAAAAATAAGTATTTATTTTTTCTGCAAACAAAATGTTTTATTGATGCAGCAGCATTGATTATTCTTTGCTTTTATTAATGTTATATTGCAAATCAATTTTTGCTGATGAGGAAACGCAATAATCTTACGCTTTATATTTTTATTGCAATGATATTGGGCGCTGTTGTTGGTTACTATATTTATGCAAACTATCCTTCCGAAACGCGCAACGCATTTTCATCAAACATAAAACTACTTTCCACTATCTTTTTAAGATTGGTGCAAATGATTATTGCTCCCCTTGTATTTTCAACATTAGTGGTGGGCATTGCAAAGCTTGGCAACATAAAAACAGTTGGCAGAGTTGGTGGTAAAGCATTGTTGTGGTTTTTATCAGCATCGCTGGCAAGTTTGCTGTTAGGTATGTTGCTGGTAAATATTTTTCAGCCGGGAGCCAGCATTAATTTAAGCAATGCAGATGTTTCAGGAGCGCAAGACCTTGTTGGAAAAACACAACAGTTCAGCCTGCAGAATTTTGTTGAACATGTTTTTCCCGTAAGTATTATTGATGCAATGGCGCAGAACCAGGTATTACAAATTGTAGTGTTTTCTGTTTTGTTTGGTATAGCAACTGCAGCTATTGGAGAAAAGGGGAAAATAATTATTAAAGCGCTGGATGCAGTTTCTCATGTAGTATTAAAAATGGTAGGTTATGTAATGATGGTAGCGCCACTGGGTGTGTTTGGTGCTATTGCCGGAGTAATGGCAACACAGGGCCCGCAGATATTTGTATTCTACGCACAATACTTCCTGTATTTTATCATCGGCATTTTATTATTATGGGTATTGTTGATCACCGTTGGATTTATTATTCTGCAAAAGCGATTGCCCAATCTTTTAAAACATATTGTTCAGCCAATAATTATTGCCTTCAGTACAACAAGCAGCGAAGCCGTTTTTCCAAAACTTACGGAAGAGCTGGAAAGATTTGGCTGCGATGAAAGGATCGTTTCATTTGTGTTGCCCTTGGGTTATTCATTCAATCTTGATGGCAGCATGATGTATATGACCTTTGCCAGCATGTCCATCGCGGAAGCATATAAAATTCCGCTTGATTATGGCACGCAATTAACCATGTTGTTGGTATTAATGCTTACAAGTAAAGGCATTGCAGGTGTACCACGCGCATCATTGGTTGTTGTTACTGCAACCTGTGCTATGTTTAAAATTCCACCGGAAGGAGTTGCTCTAATATTGCCGATAGATCATTTTTGTGATATGTTCAGAACAGCAACCAATGTTTTAGGAAATGCGCTGGCAACAAGCGTTGTAAGCAAATGGGAGAAAGCTTTGGATTAAGTAAATTATCAAACAAATACAATGATTCATTTTTTAGATTTTCAGTGGCACGATCTCATCAATCCGCAGTTTTATATTGAATACGGCGGCTTGTGGTTACTGCTCTTTGTAATATTTGCAGAAACAGGTTTGTTTGCGGGTTTCTTCCTGCCTGGCGACAGCCTGTTATTTGTAGCAGGCATTTACAGTCATGACCTGGCATCACAGGTATTACCATCTTCAAATGAATTTGTTGACCTTATTATATTGTGGATATTAATTGCAGCTGCAGGCGTGCTGGGTAATCTTGTTGGCTATTGGTTTGGCAGAAAAAGCGGACCTTTTTTATATGAACGAAAAGATACTTTCTTCTTCAAGAAAAAATATCTTATCCGGGCAACCGATTTTTATAATCAATACGGTGGATGGGCTATTGTAGCTGCCCGCTTTGTTCCCATTATCCGCACATTTGCACCTATAGTTGCGGGCGTTGTAAAAATGGATAAAAAGAAGTTCTTCTATTTCAATATCATTGGTTGTATTGCATGGGTCTTTGCCATGTTATTTGCCGGACATTTTTTATACAAATGGGTACTTAATAATTTCAATGTTGATCTGAAAGAACATCTTGAAATGATCGTAATATTAATAGTGATCGTTTCTACTGCACCCATTATTTACAAGTTCTTTTTTACCAAGGACAAAACCAATTCCTGAGATATTATATGATGAATCAAAAGCAACAATCAATATTCAGCCTTGCAGTGCTTGTAGCTGCATTAGGTTATTTTGTTGATATCTACGATCTGCTGCTCTTCAGCATCATTCGCATTCCGTCTTTAAAATCTTTTGGCTTAAATGACGACCAGATTGCAAAAGATGGCTTATTCATCATCAACATACAAATGATAGGCTTGTTGCTCGGCGGAATATTATGGGGCATTCTGGGCGATAAAAAAGGAAGGCTGAAAGTATTGTTTGCATCTATTATTATTTATTCAATAGGAAATATTGCCAATGGCTTTGTACACACAGTAGATCAATATGCATTGGTAAGATTTTTTACAGGCATTGGTCTTGCCGGAGAATTAGGCGCGGGCATTACATTGGTTACAGAACTATTGCCGAAAGAAAAACGCGGCATTGCTACTTCGCTGGTTGCAGGCATTGGCTTAACAGGTGCTGTGGTTGCTTTTTTTATAAGGGAAAACTTTGACTGGAGAACCTGTTACTTCATCGGCGGAGGATTAGGTTTTCTGCTGTTATTATTGCGCGTTAGTGTGTTGGAATCAGGCATGTTTAAAAGCATTGAAAAGAAAGATATTTCAAAAGGAAATTTCCTTATGCTGTTCACCAATAAAACGCGGTTCAGGAAATACATCACTGCTATTTTTATTGGGTTGCCCACATGGTATGTTATAGGTATTCTTATAACTTTTTCAAAAGAGTTTGGTGCTAAAATGAATATACAGGGAACAATTGATCCCGGCAAAAGTGTAATGTATGCTTACGCTGCTATTTCAGTGGGCGATCTATTGGTTGGTTTTGTAAGCAGGTGGTTTAAAAGCCGCAAGACAGCATTATATATTTTTTATGCCATTACGGGCATCTCTATTTTCTGGTTCTTTAACCTGCATGGCGCAAGTGTATCACAACTGTATTTGGTTGGTGCTTTAATGGGCTTCGGTACAGGGTTCTGGGCAATGTTTGTTACTATGGCTGCAGAGCAATTCGGAACCAATATACGAGCAACTGTTGCAACCACAGTTCCAAACATGGTGCGCGGTTCTTTAACGCTCGTATCAATATTGTTTATTTGGTTACAAGGTGTAACAGGCGACTACTTAACTGCAGGTTGGATAACTGGCATTGTAGTATTTATAATTGGAATTGTTTCAGTGGTGTTTACCGATGAAACCTATAATAAAGACCTCGATTATATTGAAGGCGCTTAAAGACAACTACAGAAAGGATACATTTTTAGAACTACATCTTTTATTCATCCACATGTTTATAAACATCCCTGCCCAGAACACAAGAATGAATGAAAACAATTGCCTGTAAACAGTATTGTTTATACTAATTGAAAAGTCTACAGGAAGATTTTTAACCGGGAGAAATACATACATATTGCAAGTGCTGTAACCACAATTGAAAAAACAATCTTTAGCAGGTTTACAGTGAAGGCATTTAATAAAGCGAAGATTGTTTGGTAGCTGTTGCAACATTAATTCTTTGCATCACATTATTATTAAACGCTGAAGATGTTTCTTTTCAGCGGAAGATTGGTTGTATATAATATATTCCGGAGGAATAAAGCTACTGGTAAGCAAACATTTCTTCAAAGCATATAAACAAAAAAAGCCCTTCCAAACGGAAAGGCTTTTTATAATCAGGTTTATCTGAAAAATCAGGTAAATCTTGGTATTATTTTACTTCTTCAAACTCTGCGTCAGTTACATTTTCTGCACCTTGCTGAGCACCGCCCTGTGCATTGCCATTATCCTGTGGCTGCTGTGCACCGGCATCTGCATCTGGAGAAGCACCTGCCTGCTGCGCTTTGTATAGTTCTTCGCTGGCTGCTGTCCATGCCTGGTTCAACTCATTCATGGCAGTATCAACAGCGGATATATCCTGGCTTTTATGTGCATCTTTTAATTTATTCAAAGCTGCTTCAATCGGAGCTTTCTTATCAGCAGGAACTTTATCACCAAACTCTTTCAGTTGTTTTTCTGTCTGGAAAACAAGACTGTCTGCCTGGTTCAGTTTATCTATCTTTTCACGTGCTGATTTATCTTCAGCTTCATGCGCTTTTGCATCGTTCTTCATCTTTTCAATTTCATCTTTGCTTAAGCCGCTGCCTGCTTCAATACGGATCTTCTGTTCCTTACCCGTGCCTTTATCTTTTGCACTTACGTGGATCAAACCATTCGCATCAATATCAAAAGTTACTTCGATCTGCGGAACACCACGTGGTGCCGGTGGAATACCATCAAGGTTAAACACACCAAGACTCTTGTTATCTTTTGCAAGGCTTCTTTCACCCTGTAAAATATGTATCTGAACACCAGGTTGGTTATCACTGGCGGTAGAGAACACTTCTGTTTTCTTTGTCGGAATAGTGGTGTTTGCCTGTATCATAGGCGTTAACACACCACCTAAGGTTTCAATACCTAAAGTAAGCGGCGTAACGTCTAACAACAGCACATCTTTTACTTCACCGGTCAATACTGCACCCTGGATTGCTGCACCAACGGCAACTACTTCATCAGGATTAACACCTTTATGTGGTTTTTTGCCAAAGAACTTCTCTACTATTTCCTGCACTTTAGGAATACGGGTAGAACCACCTACCAGTATCACTTCATCGATCTGTGAAGTGGAATAGCCTGCATCTTTTAAAGCTGCCTCGCAAGGTTTCAAACATCTTGCAAAAAGATTGTCGGCAAGCTGTTCAAATTTTGCCCTTGATAATTTTACAACAAGGTGTTTTGGAACACCATCAACTGCTGTAATATAAGGCAGGTTAATTTCTGTTTCTGAGGAAGAAGATAATTCAACCTTTGCTTTTTCAGCAGCATCTTTTAAACGCTGTAAAGCCATCGGGTCTTTACGCAGATCAATTGCTTCCTGTTTCTTGAATTCATCAGCCAGCCAATCCATTATCACTTTATCAAAATCATCACCACCTAAGTGCGTATCACCGTTGGTTGATTTCACTTCAAATACGCCATCGCCAAGTTCCAATACAGAAATATCAAACGTACCACCACCAAGGTCAAACACAGCGATCTTCTGGTCTGCATGTTTCTTATCCAAACCATAGGCAAGCGCTGCGGCTGTAGGTTCGTTCACGATCCTGCGAACATTTAAACCTGCAATTTCGCCGGCTTCTTTTGTAGCCTGTCTTTGTGCATCATTAAAATAAGCAGGAACTGTAATAACGGCTTCATTCACTTCCTGGCCCAGGTAATCTTCTGCCGTTTTTTTCATTTTCTGCAGTATCATGGCAGAAAGTTCCTGTGGCGTGTACATTCTGCCATCAATATCTATACGAACGGTGTTGTTATCACCTTTTACAACTTTATAGCTCCAGTGGCTGATTTCTTCACCCACTTCATCATAGCGGCGGCCCATAAAACGCTTCACACTCATAATGGTGTTATGCGGGTTCGTTATGGCCTGTCTTTTAGCAGGATCGCCCACTTTACGCTCTCCGTTCTTTAAAAAAGCCACAACGGATGGCGTGGTGCGGCGGCCTTCATCATTGGCAATTACAACCGGTTCGTTACCTTCCATAACTGCAACGCAGCTATTGGTTGTACCTAAGTCAATACCTATTATTTTACCCATATTTAAATCTTTGAGATTAAGTTATACCGCTGTTACTCAATCATTATGCCATGAGAGCGTAAAATGTAAATTTGGCAGGTTGGAAAATGGAGTTATAGACAGAAATGGGAAAATTTGTTGCTGAGTCATTTCCGGCGCTTCGCAGCCTTTAGGGTACCTTCAACCTGCCAGTTCCTATTAGTTCCTATTCTTATCTATTCAGTTATCATCCGGTTGACTGTATCTTTCCGGGGGCCTCAGCTATGCACTTTGGCTTTACTCTGAAGGTAAGGCGATGACAGAAAAATCTAAGTTTTGCATCCTTATCCAGCCTTTACTCACCAGTCCGGCGTTAATTGTAAATTCTAGATACCGCCGTTGTATTTTTGCGTTTTAAATTATTAAATTGGAGAAAGCATCTGTTGAACCGGTTCAACCTAAAACGATATTTTCAGTTTTACTTGCTATCAGTTTTTCACATCTGCTAAATGATACCATTCAATCATTAATACCTTCTATTTATCCTATCGTAAAAACTACTTTTAACCTGAGTTTTGCGCAGGTTGGGTTTATCACGCTGACCTTTCAATTATCTGCATCTCTCTTGCAGCCATTGGTTGGTTCTTTTACAGACAGAAAACCTCAGCCTTTTTCACTTGCAGCAGGTATGGCTTTCAGTTTAGCCGGGCTCATTTTATTATCTCAATCTTCTTCGTATGCTATGTTGCTGTTCTCCGTTGCCTTAATTGGTATCGGGTCATCTGTGTTTCATCCCGAAGCTTCAAAAGTTGCATATATGGCAGCAGGAAACCGCCGCGGATTAGCGCAGTCTATTTTCCAGGTGGGTGGCAATGCAGGCAGTTCGCTTGGGCCATTGCTTGCTGCATTAATAATAGTCCCTTATGGCCAATCAAATATTCTGTGGTTCTCATTAATTGCATTTTTAGCAATGATCGTTTTAGGCAGGTTGGGCTTTTGGTATAAAGCAAATTTATTTTCACTGAAAGCAAAAGTGAAATCAAAATCTCTCAATCCTTCACTGCATTTATCAAAAAGAAGGGTTACTGTAAGTGTAATAATCTTATTGGTACTGATTTTTTCAAAGTACTTCTACCTGGCTTCTATGACCAGCTATTACACATTTTACCTCATCCATAAGTTTCATGTTTCAGTTCAAACATCACAACTTTACCTGTTTGCGTTCCTGTTCGCTGTTGCAGTTGGCACCATACTCGGCGGCCCTTTAGGCGATCGCTTTGGCAGAAAATACGTGATCTGGTTTTCAATATTAGGCGCCGCACCGTTCACATTATTGCTTCCGCATGTTTCGTTATTCTTTACCTGTGTGCTTAGCATATTAATTGGTTTGATAATAGCTTCTGCCTTTTCAGCCATACTTGTTTACGCTCAGGAGTTATTACCGGGAAAAGTCGGGATGGTTTCCGGGTTATTTTTTGGATTCGCCTTTGGAATGGGTGGTTTAGGTTCTGCAGTTTTAGGTGCATTGGCTGATAAAACAAGCATAGAACATGTTTATAATCTTTGCGCTTTTCTGCCTTTAATTGGATTGCTTACGGCATTTTTACCCAATCTTAAGCGGGAATAACGATAGTGCACAAGCAGGCAACCCAACAACTTCTATCGGGTATTATTTATGGTTACAGGAGCGTAGTTCATTTTATAACACCCCCCCTCTTTTGTAAAAGAATATGCCTGGCCATGTAAATACCTGCAGGCTTATTTCTACATAATATCGACGTTATTTCTTCGGTAGTTGTTCGATACAATGAATCGAACAACTACCGACCAACTACCGAAGAAGTACCGACCAACTACCGAACAAATGAGCTTACAGGTAATAATTTCTTATCCTGATAAGACCTTAGAGTATTTATGTTTATTACTGAATAAGCTTTACAGAAGCTGCAGACAGGCCCCGTTCGTTTTTCCTTCGTATCATGTTCGTCTTTGTTCATCTTGGCAGCGAAGAAGGTACGGCGTTGGGGCGAATGAGAAGTGAAACTGGTACACAACCTTACCCGGGGAGTTTATTATATTGTAATGATTCAGAACAATAACCGGCAGGTGATAAAACTGGTTAAACTATAAAAATTAAAATTTTATTTGAATTCTGTAATTCCTATATATTCGTACCACTTAAACTAACAGATAATTATTCATCCTTGAACTTATTTTGTATGCCCAAAACAAGATTGCTTAAGCCCTTATTGTGTTGTATTGCCCTATGCTTTTCATTGCAGGCAAAGCTGCAAATAATTACAACTGTCGCCGGAAATGGTTTATATACATACTCTGGCGATGGTGGAGTTGCAATAAACGCAGCTATAGGCAGGCCAAAAGATGTGGATTTTGACGCTTCCGGTAATATGTATATCACAGATGAACATTATGGCGTTATCCGAAAGGTTGATGGCGTTACAGGAATAATAACTACTATAGCAGGAAACGGTATAAAAGGCTATAGCGGGGATAATGGTCTTGCAATTAATGCTGAATTAAATTATCCAGCTGCTTCGGCTATCGATCCCGCCGGTAACATCTATATATCTGATGCTATAAATTATAGAATTAGAAAAGTAGATGCTAAAACTCGCATTATAACCACAATTGCAGGAACTGGCGTATGGGGTTTTTCAGGAGACAGCGGGTTAGCAATTAATGCTCAATTGAGCGTGCCGGGAGGAATAGTATTGAATGCAGCAGGAACAATCCTGTATATTGCCGATGGTACGAATAGTAGAATTAGAAAAGTAGACCTTACTACTGGCATCATTTCTACAATAGCCGGCACTAAAACTTACGGTTATAACGGAGATGGAATTCCGGCAGTTACTGCTAATTTATATTTTCCGAATGCCATCACACTCGATTCAAGCGGAAATATCTTCTTTACAGACAATGGGAATTATCGTATTAGAAGAATTGATGCGTCTACTGGCATTATTTCAACGATATGCGGGAGCGGCATCAAGGGATACAGCGGCGATGAGGGTCTTGCCACAAATGCAACGATCGATCAAAGTGATGGCATCTGTTTGAACAAGAATGGCGACATATTTTTTTCACAAAGTGTAAATAATGTAATAAGAGAAATTCGTTCTAAGGATAATATTGTAACCACAGTAGCTGGTGACGGTTACGGATATTACTGGGGAGACGGAGGCTACGCAACCAACGCTGAAATAGCTTTTCCTGAAGGAATAACAATGGACAATAGAGGAAATTATTTTATTGCTGATTTTGACAATTCACGCGTGAGAAAAGTTACTGTAGATTCTATCTTATTAAATCAAATATATGGATATGCTTATTATGATTTAAACAGTAATAATTTAAAAGATATCGATGAACCATTATTCAATCCGGGAGAAATTGTTTCGAAGAAAAATAGTGATTCAAGTCTAACTTTTACACCGACCGGAATTTTTAGAATTGGTGTTGACACTGGTACATATTTTTCTTCTTATATACCTTTCAAAAATTACTATACTGCAGTTCCACAAAGTCATAGTTCGTCTTTTTCAAATTATAATCAAATTGATACCGTCTACTTCGCACTGCAGCCAATTACAGGCAAACAAGATTTAAATATTTCTTTATATCAAACGCGGCCTCCACGTCCTGGCTTTCCTGTTCATTATCAAATTTATTATCGCAATGTTGGAACAGATACGATATCAAACGGCACGATACAATTAATAAAAGACTCAAGATTAAGTTTTGACTCAGCTTCTCCTTCTTATTCATCAATAAGTGGTGATACTATTCGTTGGAATTACAACAGTTTTAAACCGTTAGACGCCTCATCCATCTCTTTAAACCTGCATTTGTCTTCAACTGCAAACACTGGAGATACGGTTCATTTGACAGCAACAATAAATCCTTTCCAAAATGACTTAAATGTACAAGATAATATGTCTGCCCTTAATCAAATTGCAGTTGGTTCTTACGATCCCAACAATAAATCAGAAAGTCATGCGGGAACAATATTGAAGACAGCAGTAACCAATGGAGATTATCTTGTTTACACTATTCTTTTTCAAAACACGGGTACTGATACGGCACTTAATATTGTTGTACAAGACACCCTAAGCGACAAACTTGACTGGGGCACGTTTGAGATGATTGATGCCAGCAACAATTATCAATTGAATATTAAGAAGAATATTTGTATATGGAATTTTGACGCAATCGGATTACCTGACAGCAATTCAAATGAACCGGCGAGCCATGGTTATATTGTTTATAAAATCAGACCAAATAGAAGTTTACTTAGTGGTGATGTAATAACCAATTCAGCGGGTATCTATTTCGATTATAACCTTCCCGTTGAAACCGATACTGCAAAAACAGTAGTACAAGACATAGTGCTTCCGCTTCAATTGCTTTCTTTTACTGCACAGCGCAACAATGAAACAAACTTATTGAAATGGAGTACGGCTGATGAGATCAATACAGATCATTTTGAGATACAGAGAAGCAATAACGGGAAAGATTTTTCTGCAATTGGATATATACAAAGCCTCAGCAATGGCAAGATCAAAAACAACTATCAATACACTGATAACAGGCCGTTAAAGGCTGTGAATTATTACCGCCTGAAGATGGTTGATAAAGATGGGAAGTACAGCTACAGCACAATAAAAAGCATTAATAATGCAAGCAGTTTTGATGTAACGCTTTATCCTAACCCGGTTAAGAGTAATCTTATCCTGGGTTTTGTTAGTGAGAAGAATACAGATATGCAGATGCAAATTGTAAATGCCGCAGGCAAGGTTGTCTTTTCCAAAAAAATACAGGTAACAGCAGGCGAATCAAAACAAACAATAAATGCATCCGTATTTAGCGCAGGCAATTATTTTATAAAGCTTATTTCTTCAGAAGGAGAAACTGCATTAAAGTTTATAAAACAATAATCTTATAAATCCGTTAAAAAAATTTAGTGAAATCAAAACTGTTTTTTATTTCTTTTCTCATTTTTTCTTGGCAAAGGCACAAGAAAATTACGTTACCGTTAAACTGTATAACAACTTTTCAACTTTTAATATAGAACAATAATTGATTTAACTGATATTACGTATTCCTAAACAAAGCCAAACTAACAACTGCAATGAAAAAATTTCTATTCGCTCAACTATTGAGTCTTTTTTCTTTAATTTCTTTTTGTCAGCATTCGCAGATCACCATTTCCGATGATTTTAAAATTGCTGAAAAAGAATACAAAAACGAAACGGTTACGCATTCAATTTATCACAACAATTGTTTTTATACTGCTACTAATTCCGGAATTGGAGATCATTACAAATGGTTATTTACAAAATTGTATGATTGTAAATATGCTGTCACCATTTCAAAGTTTGATAAGAACATGAATAAGATAGGGGATTTTGAACTGGCAAACGGTGAAAAACAATTCGGGCCGCTTATGCCTGAACTGATCTTGTTGAACAATAAATTATGTTTAGCTTATTTTCAAAGCGACAATAAAACTTCATTCGATCTATACCTGTCATTGGTTGATGAAAATAATTTAACGATAAAAGAACCGAAAAAAATTTGCACTATCCAGCAGGAAAATGTTGGCATTTTTAAAATTGAATCCATCATAAACGCCGGCCTGGTATATTTTATCCATTCTGCAGATAACACAAAAACATTAATTGCCTGCAAGACTTCACCCAATACGATGCTCACTTTTGTACTGGACAATGATCTCAACATAGTGAAACAAACTACAGTACATACTGACAATGATGGGTTTTACATTGCCAAGGCTGTTTTAACCAATAATAACATAGAATGTTATATACTTTCTTCAGGCGGGGAAACAAAAGCTGTTTGTGTAAGCGCGGATGGGAAAAAAAGCGAAATGAAATTAAATTCATCCGGAAATTTAGTTCCTTATAATACAAATGCTTCTTTGTCGAAAGATGGCAAAAGCATATATATCTACTCAACTACTTCTTTGGGTAAGGAGGATAAAAATTGCAATGGATTACTTCTTTCACAATTAGACTGCAGTACTCTACAACTATCCAAACCCCTGCAATATGAATTTATGCCGGAAATGGTGGAAACAGTTTACGGGAAAGGCGGTGGAACCGAACACAAAAGAGAATACTTCATGAATAATTTTATGCCTTACCTGATGGAATTAGATAACGGAAGCATGGTCATATTGGGAAGTCCCGAGGATGTATCCGTTTCTACAAAAACTGTCGCATCTTTTGATAATAACAGAATGAAAACAGAAGAGGAGTCTACCACCACATTGGATGTGGGTCCTGTGATGGCTTTTTATCTCAATAAAAATGGAAAAACTTTTGATTATGCAATAATTCCCCGGAAGATAAGCTTGTCAAAATCTGCGAGCAGCGGATCAGGGGCAATACAAATTGTTGAGTCACCGGACATTTCCCGTTCTTATTCCAATTTTTCTGCTACCAATTTAGGTAATGAAATTGCTATCGTGTACGATGATGACGAAAACAATATAACGCGGAGTGAAGATGAAAAAATATCCGAAGCGCATACACCAAAGAATCTTGTATTAGCTGAAGCATTAATCAATAAAGATAAAAAACTGGAATACCGTAAGCAAATCGGGCAAAACATGAGTGGAAGATATACCTATTTTTTAGGAAATATAATTCCTACTTCATCTTCATCAATCATTTTTCCTATAGCCAAAGAAGGTAATAGCTTTCACGCCAATAAAATATTCTATACTAACTGGGTGTTTCTTAATGTAAAATAAACATCTGTCACAACAGGGTCTGCGAAGAGACCCTGTGTTAATTTATAACTGTTCTAAACCTTGGTAGAAGAAAATCAGGATAGAAGAATCTAACTTTATTACCTTATTTCTGCCGCATACTTTAATAAGATACTTATAAATTTTTTAATAGTTGCTACTAAGGTTTTTTGCAATCGGTTAGTGCCTCACCTTACCGAAACTTTCTTGCTATATTGCTGTCAGTGCGGACACCGGCCGATAGGTAAACGAAGACTCTGCTAAAACAAACACTTTCTTATGCAAACAGTGATTTGCCTGTCCGCGCAGTTTTATGTTCCGGCTAAGATTGCCCAAACTGCCTTTTCGTTCCTTTTTGTGCCCAAACGTGCCCAAACGGGAAATGATGTTTTCAGTCTGTTCTAACCTTGCATAACGATTGAGGAAAACAATAACAAATACAAGTTTCAGCAACCGGGGTTCTTTGACATATGGGTAAACTTTAATAAGTTTCGAAGTATAAAAGATGGAAATTATTAAATCCGGGATTATGAGATTTTTTGTCGTAGCGATGTCTTCATTGCAAAGCAGAATATTAATCTCAGAGAAATTGTTTTTATCATAAAATGAAACAAACATCTATTTTTGAAATTCAACGATGCAGAGCACAAACCTTTTAGCAATTTGATTAACGACTGATAGAATGAAAAAACCGGTTACGATTGTTTCTTCCACTGTATTACTCCTTTTCTTTACGCTTTTCATTGTTACCTGCAATAAAGAATACAGCTATGAGGGAAGCCCGCCTGCCGGTTTTAGTTTACTGGGGACTCCGGATGTATGCACCAATTTTAAAGTGAACGGATACTATTATGCTACCGTTGCCACAGATACAAACAATACTGTTGAAGTAACTGCCAATGTAACTACCACAGGAAGCTACAGTATTATTACTAATGATGTTGGCGGTATTTCATTTTCTGCAGCAGGCGTTTTTACCGATACCGGTTATCAGCAGGTTGTTTTAAAATGCAGCGGCACACCGGATTCTGTTGGTATTTATAATTTCGGTATTACGGGCGATAGCGGGTGCACGTTTTCTGTACAGGTGATAGCTAAACCTCCTGCCGACTATTTGCTTTCAGGCGCTCCTGACAATTGTGAAAGCCCGGCGATCAATGGTACTTATACAGAGGCAAAGGCTTTGTCAGCTTCAAACAGTGTGGTTATTAATGTTACAGTAATAACGCCGGGTGATTATTCTATAACAACCGATACAATTGGCGGAATAAGTTTTTCAGCTTCCGGAACATTTACCACAACGGGAGATCAACAGGTTACTTTATTGGGAATGGGTACCCCTTCTTTATCGGGATTTGATTACTTTATTGTAAATGCAGGTGCTTCGCAATGCACTTTCAGAATAGCAGTAATAAGGGCTGATCCTTTGGCAACCTATGTGCTTGAATCGGGGGTAGGTGCAGGCAATTCAGTTTTTTGTACGCCTCAGTCGATACAGGGAATATATACAGCCAACGTTCCGCTGGATGCTTCAAATACAATAACTATAACAGCTTATCCAACAGTTTTAGGAAATTATACTATCTCCACAGACCTGTTTAATGGTATTATATTTTCCGCTTCGGGCACATTTACAGCTATGGCTGAACAAAGTGTAGTGTTATATGGAAGCGGTACCCCAATTCAATCGGGCACTTTTACATTTGTTCCGCAAATTGTGGGTCCTTCACCTATTGGTGGTGCTTCCTGCGGTGTGGATCTTACGATTCAATAGAAGCCTTTCTATCTTTTTTGGTGCTTTCTTTTATCTCAGGTAACAAATTTTTATCGCTCATGGCCGCTTGGCCTCGCTCATGCAACAGCGCTGCCTGTGCTTCTTTGCTCCGATAAGGCTTTGCCATCGGAACAATCCCACCTTCGGCGTGACCGAATCCCGCACGTGCGGGACGCCTAACGCATGAGCTGGTGTAACATGTGCAACACGCTATGATTTAAATATTTTCTGAGATTAAATTTCTGATCAGAGGGCACTTTCACCTCTATATTGTTTTAATTTTGAATGTATGGGTTAGCCTTTTGGCACAATTTTACTTTACTAAAAACACCATGCTTTTTAATTGTTGCCGTAACTCAATTTTAAAGCATTAAAAATTGCACATCAATGAAAAAGTTTACCGATCTTATTTATCTGAGTATTTTTTGTTTGCTGATGGCCAATTGCCGCAGTGGCCTTGTAACCATGAGCAACAGTTGTTATAAAAACATAGATGCAGGAAAGGCATCTAACCAGGCAGGCAACTACAGCGTTGCCCTTGATCAGTTTAACCAGGTTTTAAGCAAGTGCGATGCATACGATGCAAAAGAAAAAGGCAATGCTGGCAAAGCTGAAGCTTTAAATGGTTTAGGCCAATACAATGATGCACTAACCGCAGCCAATGAAGGTTTGAAGGTTAATGTGAACAGTGTTGACAATCTATTTCAGAAAGCCAGTGCGGAACTGGGTTTGAAAATGAATGCAGATGCAAAGGCTGATCTTGCCCGTATTATTGATCTCACACAAAAAAATCAGAATGTAAAAGACCGTGCCACTATTTATGCAAAAATGGCTGAGCTTGACCTGAAGCAAAATATGTACAGCGACGCGATGAACAATGTACAGGCTGCAATGACAGCCGACAGTTCCAATACTGACTTTTATATTTTACAGGGAGATATTTATGCAGCACAAAAAGATTATGCAAATGCAATGTCTTCTTATAACCAAGCAATTACTGTTGGCGGTAACAGCGCAAAAGTGTGGCAGGCTAAGGTAGAAGCTGAAACCAAGATGTTTCAAAAGAAATATGGAACAGGCAGCAATGCTGCAGACCTTGCGGGTAAAATGTCTGCTACAGATAAGCAGGCGCTTTGCTCAGATATAACTACGGCGAAGGGCAATGGTGTAAAAATTCAGAGTATAGATTTATTACAATTATCAATCTGCAAATAACAATAACTATGAAAAGGACGATCTTATACATAACATGCGCAGCAATGCTGATAGCCGGCTGCAAAAGCATGAACAATACACAAAAAGGAACAGCTATAGGCGCAGGTGCGGGCGCAGCAGCAGGAGCTTTAATTGGTAAAGGCAGTGTATGGGGAGTTTTGATTGGTGCGGCAGTGGGTGGTGGCGGCGGTTATGCAATAGGCAAGAATATGGATAAGCAGGCAAAGGATATAAAACAGGCTGTTCCTGATGCACAGGTTGAACGTGTAGGGGAAGGCATTAATGTAACATTTAACTCTGCATTGTTGTTTAAAATTAATAAGAGTGATCTGAGTGATTCAGCGAAAGCAAGCCTTGATAAAATTGCAGGTGTATTTAATGATTACCCGGAAACGAATTTGTTGGTAGAAGGCCATACGGATGATACCGGCCCCGCTGATTATAACATGACTTTGTCTGAAGCGCGTGCACAAACGGTTGCGAAATATCTTCAATTGAAAGGTGTTGCCCCGGGCAGGTTCACTGTTAAATGGTATGGAGAAACACAACCTAAATATCCCAATACAGATGAAACCAACCGCGCATTAAACCGCAGGGTTGAACTGGCAGTTGTGGCAAACGATCAGATGAAAAAAGAAGCGCAAAGCGGCCAGATTGATAGTACAGGTACTAAGCATTAATAGGAAATATATGTTACTGGGATAAGCCTGCAAATATTGCGGGCTTATTTTTTGGCAGGGTTATCACCAGATAAAAGCCACGAATGCACGAATAAAGTTTCTCATTCGTGCATTCGTGGCTAAACAGTTTATGAATACAATTTATTTTTTTGTTTCAATAACTACTGTGCCTGATGCTAAACTTTCGCCTTCTGCTTTCAGTGTTATTTTACCTGCATTGCCTTTTGGCCGAATAATTATTAAACATTTTCCTCTGAATGTTTTGTGTTCGGCATCCTGGAAGCTCTCTGCATCAGAAGGATTTGCATTTCCCGCAGCTATAATTTCTCCGTTACCGGTTATGCTGAAATGCAACGGCATTTCTGTATTGGGAACAAGATTGCCATTGGCATCAACAATTTCAGCAGTAACATAGGCAAGATCATTAGCGTTTGCATTTATATGCGTGCGGTCTGCAGTTAGCCTTATTCTTGCCGGTTTTCCTGCTGTTTTTAATATAAAAGAATCAACAGCTTTTCCATCTTTTAGTGCAATAGCTTTCAATATACCGGGTTGATAATTTATATTGAAGCTTGCCGTAAGATCCTGCTGCGAAACAGTCTTTTCTGCAACGGTTTTGCCATTCAGTTCCAATCGCACAACAGGATATTTTGTATATACATTTACCTGCATGGATTTTCCTTCATCACCGGGAAAAGTGTAAGCAGCAACTTCATCAGGCCAGCCCCATGCGCTTACAGCTTCTTTATGCCCTTCGGGAACAGGGGTGTGCACAAGCATTGTGACCCTGCTACGGTTCCAGACTATATCGCGATAATAGGATTGAGGTTTTTTGCCGCCAATCAGATCAATATCGCCGCACCATGAATTAAACCAGGGAAATGTTTGTAGTTGAAAACCGGGTGTGCTATCAAGTCCTGTATGGCCAATTCCTGTTTCTCCTAAATAATCCATGGCTGTCCAGACAAAATCACCGATCACATAAGGATGCGCTTCTACCTGCTGCCAGTTTGTATAAGCTTCCAATGGAAAACTTTCAGTGCCCATCATAACGCGCTGCGGATATTTTGTATGGTCGGGTTCATATTCGTTCAACATATAATTATAACCACCCACATCCAGCAAAGCATAAGCAGCCGCAGTTGTATCCCATTTGTAACCCGGATGATCCCAGAAAGCACAGATGGCTTCTGTTACAGGCCTTGTGTCGTCTATAGATTTTACTTCATCTCTTAATTGTTTGGCGATAGCAAGCCCGCTTGCATCTGCGCGTTCATTTATTTCATTGCCGATGCTCCAGAAAACAACAGAAGGATGATTACGGTCGCGCAATACCATAGCATCAATATCTTTCTTCCAGCAGGTATCAAAATATAAATGGTAATCCTGTGGATTTTTTTCGCGCTCCCACTGGTCAAATGCCTCATCAATAACAATAATCCCGAGCCGGTCGCATGCATCCAGGAATTGTTGTGACGGCGGATTGTGGCTTGTTCTTACTGCATTGTAACCAAATTGCTTCAACAATTCAACCCGCCGTTCTTCAGCGCGGTCAATAGTGGCAGAACCAAGAATGCCATTATCATGATGCACACATCCGCCACGCAATTCAATAGATTTGCCATTGAGCAAAAACCCTTTGTCTGCAGTGATGTTGATAGAACGTACGCCAAAATTGGTTACTACGTGATCTATGATTTTATCACCTTGTAAAATATCTGTCACTGCATGGTAGAGATAGGGTGTTTCAGGAGACCATAAGTTTGGATGAGCCAGTTTTACAGTTTGGGCCACTTCATCTTTTCCTGCGATGGCAGTTGTTGCAGATGCAACTGTTTTGTTTTTTTCATCCAGGATATTTGTACGCAGTTGAAGAGAAGCAGCCTCATTTTCAGTAGTAAGTCTTGTTTGAATGTTGATACCTGCCATGCCGGTATTTGCTTCCGGAGTAGTAATATAAACGCCCCATTCATCAATATGAGTTGTGTTGGTTGTAGTAAGCCATACATGACGATAAATGCCTGAACCGCTGTACCAGCGCGAGTTCCTGCCTTCATTGCGCACGCGCACCGCAATAATATTTTCTTCGCCGTTTTGTTTTAGCCATGGCGTAAGGTCATAATAAAAAGCAGTGTAACCGTAAGGATGGTTGCCAAGATAATGTCCGTTTATCCAAACATCACTGTTCATATAAACACCATCAAAACAGATGGTAATTTTTTTGTTGTCAGTGTTCTTTAAAGTGAAATGCTTTCTATACCATGCAGTACCGCCAACCGTATAGCCTGTAGCAGTTGCGCCAATACTTTGTGAAGTGAATGGCCCTTTCACAGAATCAGATTGATTGGGCAGGTCTTCAATACTCCAGTCGTGCGGAAGTAAAACCGTGCGCCAGTTTTTATCATCAAGGCCTTCTTTTTCGCCGCCGGTTACATCAGCTTTTAAAAACTTCCATGAAGAATCGAAAAGTGTTTTAGTATGTTGAGCATATGCGGCATTCAATAGCATTAAAGACAAAAAAGAAAACAGCAGTTTATTCATGGTGGCAAAGTTGAGTTAACGAAAATAACATGAGTTTTGGATGTTTTGAGACAAATCAGTAACATAATAACGACTTGTCCTGTAAACGAGTAGATAGATTACACCGGCTTACAGGATAACTATTCTTTATCTATCGGTTTCCCATAGGTCTGCCTGCCTTTAACATAGGGTTTAATCAGCTATAACTCGGCTATAACTCAGGTATAAGTCAGCTATAGGTTGGCTATATGTAAGCTTTAGCAAATGGAATAAAACCCATATTGGCTGAAACCAGTGGAATAGTTTTTTCGCACAGAGAATGCAGAACTAAGGAATATGTTATTTCTTTGTGTGCTCTTTTACTCTGTGCGAAAAATTTCCAAAAGTTTAATTTCATCTGCGATAATTTGCACTATCAGCTTCTAACCAGGCTTGTAAACACAAATTCAATTGCTGTATGAAAAAGAATTTTAAATACCAGGCACACATTTATTCGAAAGCTATCTTTTTTGTTCTCATATGTATTGCGCAACTAATTTCTGCAAAAGCAAATACTTATACAATGCAGGAAGAAACTCCACCGATTGTTGGGCGTTGGGATCTTACCATTTATATGGATGGAAAAGAATATCCTTCATGGCTTGAAGTACAAAAATCCGGCGTTAGCACACTCGTTGGAGAATTTGTTGGAACCGGTGGCAGTGCAAGGCCGATATCAAGAATAAATTTCAATGACGGAAAGATAAGTTTTACGCTACCTCCGCAA
>JABDFS010000057.1 GCA_013286425.1 Bacteroidota bacterium | reverse complement strand
GTAAGATTATCATTTCCGGTTCAAGCTCGGGCGGAATAACCGCACAAACGGCTGAATTCAGTTTATGCAACGATCTTCCCGTTGCAAAAAAGTTACCTGCAGGTTTTATGTATGCCGGTGTTGTTTCATTTTCAGGCGCTGTTCTAAGTTTTGAGGGTAGGTTGAAATATAAAGAACCGCCGGCTCCTGTTTTAATGTTTCATGGTACGGCTGATAAGATTGTTCCTTATAAACAAATAAGATTTTTTAATAAAGGATTTTATGGCTCATCTTCAATAGCAAAAACGTTCAGGAAGAATAACTACCCCTTTCATTTGTACAGTGAAGTAGATTTAGGCCATGAAGTTTCTGTGTTGCCGATGTTGTTGGATCAGCAGGTAATATTCGATTTTATAAACGATTATGTTGTTGATAAGAAGCAATACCAGATTGACACATCCGTAAAAGATCCTGGCATTAAACCTATGTACACGCTGTCAGCAAAACAGATGTTTGAAAAGTTAAATGAATAATATAGCCAGGTTAACAGTGAGTTGTCAGTGGTGGATGGTGAGTATGCACAACTCATTTACAATTAGCTTTAAAGCTTTCCATATCATTAATTAAGACTATGTTGAAAGAAAATATGCATTTCAGCGCTGCTGATTGTATGCGACTGCAGTTTGTTGAGGAAGAATTTGAGAATTGTACATTCAACCAGTGTGACCTTTCCAATAAAGATTTTTCATCAGCAAGCTTTATTGATTGCACTTTCAATAGCTGCAATCTTAGTTTGATAAATCTCAGCAACACAACTTTTCGTGATGTACAATTCATAGGTTGTAAAATGCTCGGATTGATGTTTAATGATTGCAGCAAATTCGGGCTTGCATTCAGTTTTGATAACTGCACATTGAATCATTCATCTTTTTATAAAACAAAAATCAGGAAGACCATTTTTAAACATACACAATTGCAGGAAACAGATTTTACGGATTGCGATCTCTCAACTTGTGTTTTTACAGATTGTGATCTGCTGAATGCAAAATTTGAAAACACCATTTTAGAAAAAGCTGATCTCAGAACTGCTTATAATTATTCACTCGATCCGGAATTGAATAAAATAAAGCAGGCAAAATTTTCTGTACATGGCATTGCCGGGCTTTTGCATAAATACAATATCATAATTGAGCAATAAACAGTGTTCACTTTTCATCCCAAATGTTAATCAACAAATAACAAAACAAAATTTTTGTTTCTTTTATCTTGCGTCACTTCATTTTATTTTTTATGGACTCAAGACGCGAATTTTTAACCAAAATTATGATGTTGGGCGGAGCTGCCGGTATTGCAACTTTACCTGCATCAATACAAAAAGCATTGGCTATTGATCCTGCACCGGGCAGCACTTTTTTTGATGCAGAACATATTGTGTTATTGATGCAGGAGAACCGCTCATTCGATCACGCATTCGGCACTTTGCGTGGCGTAAGAGGCTTTAATGATCCGCGCGCATTTCAATTACCCAACAACAATACAGTATGGCTGCAAACAAATGCAAAAGGCGAAACATACGCGCCATTCAGGCTTGATATAAAAGATACGAAGATCACATGGATGGGTTCGTTGCCGCATGGCCGTCACAGCCAGGTTGGTGCACGCAATGATGGCAGAAATGATAACTGGATCGAAGCAAAAAAATCAGGCGATGAAGCATACGCGGATATGCCTTTAACGATGGGTTATTATACAAGAGAGGATATTCCTTTCTATTATGCACTGGCAGATGCGTTTACTGTTTGCGATCATAATTTTTGTTCATCACTAACGCCTACAGATCCCAACAGGTTGCACTTCTGGAGTGGCACTGTAAGAGGTGAACACAATGAAGATTCAAAAGCTTTTGTTGACAACGATGATATTGAAAGCATGGGTGTTGAATGGAGAACATTTCCCGAGTTGCTGGAACAAAATAATATATCATGGAAAGTGTACCAGAATGAGCTTAACATCGACAGCGACTGGACCGGAGAGCAGGATTCATGGCTTGGAAATTTTGGTGATAATGCGCTGGAATTTTTTAAACAATACAATGTAAAGCATCTGAAATCTTATGTTGATTTTTTACCGAAGCGCATTGAGTTATTGCAAACTGATATAAAAACATTACAATCAAAATTGCAAACATTATCATCAGGCAGTAAAGAGTATAAAGACGCTTCTGAAGAATTAAAGTATAAGCAGCAATGGTTGCAAACTGCTGTGGAAGATCAAAAAAAATATACTGCAGAAGCTTTCAATAATTTATCGCAGCAACAGAAGAGCATACATAAAAAAGCATTTATAATTAATGAAGGTGATCCTTACAGGCGTGAACTGGTTGCTTTAAATTATAAGGATGGAAGCACTGATCGGGAAATAAATATTCCGAAAGGCGACGTGTTGGATCAGTTCAGGAAAGATGTTGAAAGCGGTAACCTGCCAACTGTTTCGTGGCTGGTTGCACCGGAGAATTTTTCAGATCATCCAAGCGCGCCGTGGTTTGGTTCCTGGTATCTTTCTGAAACGATAGACATACTTGCAAAGAACCCTGAAGTATGGAAGAAAACAATTTTCATTCTTACGTATGATGAGAATGATGGTTACTATGATCATGTGCCGCCATTTGTTGCGCCGCAATATCAAAATGCTGAAACAGGTTCGGTTTCCGAAGGCATTGATACAAGATTGGATCATGTAAAACTGGAGCAGGATATTCCCGGACCGATCGGTCTTGGTTTTCGTGTGCCGATGGTCATCGCTTCGCCATGGAGCCGCGGCGGTTATGTAAATTCAGAAGTGTTTGATCATACTTCAAGCCTGCAGTTTCTTGAATTGTTTTTAAATAAAAAATTTGGAAAGAACATTAAAGAAACAAACATCACGCAATGGCGCCGCACAGTTTGTGGCGATCTTACTTCAACATTTCGCAAATATGATGGCGGAAAAATAGATTCGCTTTCATTCCTTAAAAAAGATCCGTTCATTGAAAGCATTCACAAAGCAAAATTTAAAAATGTTCCTTCCAATTATAAAAGTTTAAACGCTGATGAAATTGCAGTCATCAATAAAAATCCGAACAATTCTTCTTACATGCCGCAACAGGAAAAAGGTACAAGGCCCGCTTGTGCGCTGCCTTATGATCTGAGTGTGGATGGTGCATTGAGCGCTGATAAAACTTTCTTCTCCATAAGCATGGTGGCTTCAAATGTTCTGTTTGGTGATAAAACAGTTGGTTGCCCTTTTACTGTTTATAATTATGGTAAAGAATTCAAAGCAAAAAATTATGCAGTGGCTGCGGGCGACCAGTTGTTTGATAAGACCATGTTGAGCGATTTTGAAAATGATGCGTATGATATCCGCGTGTTTGGGCCGAATGGTTTTTATCGTGCATATAAAGGCGATAAAAATGATCCGCCGCTTTTAATAACCTTTCGCTATGATGATGCCAACTGGAGTGTAACAGGAAAGAAACCAAATTATACAGGAAAGATCGTGATGAGTTTTATCAATCCCGATCTGAATAACAAGTATAAAATCAGGATAGTTGATAATGCTTATAAAACGTTCGCGCCAATTGAAAAAGACATACCAAATGTGAACGAAAGTTCTTCGCCAACAACAATAACATTAGATGTTACAAAAAGCTTCAGCTGGTACGATTTCAGTGTTTTTGTTGAAAGCAATACTGTTTTTGAAAAACGTTATACAGGCCATGTTGAAACAGGTAGGGAAAGTAAAAGCGACCCTTTGATGGGCGCTGAAATTTAAGCTGAAAACCATACACTTAAGGATATTTATCAAACCGTTTAATGCAATTAGGTATAACCAGTGCAAGGCTGATTGATAATTTTCATATACTTAACTTATAGCTAAGTTATAGCTGACTTATACCTGAGTTATAGCCGAGTTATAGCTGATCTAAGCCTGCATAACCTGCTGGCTTCTCCATGTTAAATGCCTGTTTAAAGGCTGTTAGATTCCCATATTTTCTAACCCCGCGCCCGGTTGCCTTTTATTGCTGGTGCAACTTTCTTTTTTATGGCATAATGCCGTTTATCTTCGCACAATTAATTTTAGAAAATGCAACGGAAAATTTTAGCCTGGATTTTTTTTGTGGTGTTCCTGCTTTCTTTTAATAACCTTTCATTTGCACAAGCGCCCGCAACATATAATAGCGCCGACATTTATCAGCAATTAAAAAAACTGGATGTACTGGGCAGTGTATTATACATTGCTGCACATCCCGATGATGAAAATACAAGGCTGCTGGCCTATTTCGCGGATGGAGGCTTGTACAGAACAGGTTACATGAGTTTAACGCGGGGCGATGGCGGGCAGAATTTAATTGGTGATGAACAAGGCATTGACCTGGGTTTGATACGCACGCAGGAATTATTATCTGCAAGAAGAATTGATGGTGCAGAACAATTTTTTAGTCGCGCGTATGATTTTGGTTTTTCAAAAAGCTCTGATGAAGCATTGCGCTTCTGGAATCACGATAAAATATTAAGTGATGTTGTTTGGGTGATAAGAAAGTTTCAACCCGACGTGATCATTACGCGTTTTCCCGGTGATGCAAGGGCAGGCCATGGCCATCATGCAGCTTCCTCTATTTTGGCGAACGAAGCATTTGCTGCTGCTGCTGACCCAACAAAATTCCCTGAACAATTTCAGTATGGCGTAAAGCCATGGCAGGCAAAAAGAATTTTATGGAATACCTTCAACTTCGGTGGTAATAATACAACAAGTAATGACCAGTTTAAATTGGATGCAGGTAATTACAATGCATTGCTTGGAACAAGTTACGGAGAGATGGCTGCCAAAAGCCGCAGCCAGCATAAGAGCCAGGGTTTTGGCGTGTCGGCACAAAGAGGTGAGTCATATGAATTTTTTGCAACAACCGGTGGTGATGCACCAAAGCAAAGTTTGTTTGAGGGTGTTGATACAACCTGGCAAAGAGTGAGTGGTGCAACAAATATTCAACCGCAGGTTGATGCAATAATTAAAAATTTTCAGTTTGAACATCCTGAAAATTCGGTGAATGATTTAGTGAAATTGTACACTTCCATACAACAGTTGCCGGATAGCTATTGGAAAAATAAAAAGCTGGATGAGGTAAAGCAACTGATAATTGAATGCAGCGGTATTTATGCAGAAGCAACTACATCAAATGAGTTTGCAGTGCAGCAGCAAAAATTTAACGTCCAGTTCTTTGTGAATAAGCGATTGAGTGCAGATGCTGCTTTAAAAGATGTGCAGCTGCTGTCAATGGATTCTGTGATCAATCAGGATTTATCAACGGACAAAAATTATAATTTCAGCCGCAGTTTTTTAGTTGAGGATGCAACACCGGTTACACAACCTTATTGGTTGCAATATGGAATCGACAGCATCGGAAGTTTCAGGGTGAAAGATCAGCAATTGATTGGCAAGCCACAAAATGACGCTGCATATATTGCTGCATTTACTTTCACAGTTAATGGAACTGATATCACGATCAACAAACCTGTTCAGTATAAATTCACTGATCCTGTAAAAGGAGAAATGTATGAGCCTTTTATTGTAATTCATCCTTTGAGTATTGCTGCGTCCCCTTCAGTTGTATTGACCAACATTAAGCAAAACAATCAGTCCGTAAAAATTGATGAAGTGCATACGCAGGTGAAATCATATGTTGAAACAAAGCAAACAAAACTGAAGCTGTATTTTGTACAGGATAATGATTCTTCATTTATAAAAGACACAACGGTTGATCTTGAATACAACCAGGTATATGACTTCAGCTTTCCTTTATCAAAATATTATAAAACATCCAAAGGCCAGCCGTCTGTTGCGATAGAGGTTGTTGTAAACATCAATAATAAAACTGAAGCTTATACAGGCGATCTGCATTCTATTCAATATGATCATATTCCTTACATACATTATTACGCAACAGATAAAATTCATGTAGTAAATGCTGAAGTGAAAACAGTTGGTAAACGCATTGGTTACATTGCAGGAGCGGGAGATAAGTTGCCGGAGAGTTTGGAGCAAATGGGTTATGATGTAAAGTCTTTGAATGAGAAAGATATAACGCCAGCAAACTTAAAACAGTTTGATGCGATCATTACAGGCGTGCGCGCATACAATGTGCATGAGTGGCTGAGTGAAAAATATAATGTGCTGATGAATTATATAAATGATGGTGGTAACTTAATTGTTCAATACAATACCAATAACCAGATCGGTTCGGTAAAAGCGAATATAGGCCCGTATAATTTTACAATTGGTCGCACACGCGTTACAGAAGAAAATGCAGATGTACATATTTTATTGCCCGGTAATGCTGCATTGAATTACCCGAACAAAATAACCAGTGCAGATTTTAATAACTGGATACAGGAACGCAGCACCTATCATGCAGAGCAATTGGATAGTCACTTTGAAGCGCCGTTAGGCATGCATGATGTGAATGAACCTGAAAGCAATGGTGCGTTGGTTATTGCAAAATATGGTAAAGGCAATTTTGTATATGCAGGAATTGTTTTCTTCAGGCAGTTGCCTGCGGGCGTTGACGGCGCATATCGGTTGATGGCCAACTTGATTGCGTTGCCCCAGAATAAATAGTAGTCAATCGATCAACTATGATCTATGAACTATAAACTATGAACTAAATGCATCCACGCAGAAAAATTGGTTTCTTTCTTTTAGTAGTTATCGGACTTGTGCTTGGCCTTGCCATAAAAAATATTGAAGTAGGTTTGATAATTGGTCTTGCTATCGGGCTGCTTGCCGGAAGCCTCGTGCGCAAATAGCTTTCGTTTATTAAATACCAAATTGTATTTTCACTTCACAAAATCAATTGCATGGGTCATCCTCTTTTCCGTACAAAGAATATAGATAAGATTTTGCGCGATGCCGAAACAATGGCTGATGATCCGCATGCAGGCGCCGGATTGAAGCGCGTGCTTACCATGCGCGACCTTACTTTTTTTGGTATTGCTGCAATCATTGGCGCGGGCAGTTTCAGCAGTCTGGGTTTAGCAGTTTTTTCAGGCGGCCCCGGTGTTGTTGTATTGTTTATTATATGTGGAATCGCTTGCGGTTTTACTGCATTGTGTTATTCTGAATTTGCCAGTCGCATTCCGGTGGCGGGCAGCGCATATACGTACGCATATGCATCGTTCGGGGAATTATTTGCGTGGATAATTGGCTGGGCATTGATCATGGAATATTCAATCGGCAATATTTATGTAGCTTTTTCATGGAGTGATTATTTCACCAGCTTTCTTCACCGCATCAACATTCATATTCCTGATTATTTAACCTGCAGTTATATGGAAGCGCATGGCGCTGTAACGGCTGCTGCTGCAAATGCATCAGCGCAAATAACCAATTCAACACAGGAGCTATTAAATGCATGGAATCATGCGCCAATGATCGGTGGCTTGCGTATCATTTTCGATTTACCTGCATTGATAATTAATTTGTGCATCACTGCATTAGTTTACCGCGGCGTAAAAGAAAGCAGGAACTTTAGTAATGCCATGGTGATGTTGAAACTCGCGATTGTTTTTTTGGTGATAATTGTAGGAGGATATTTAATATTTCACAGCGGCGATACACAGAACTGGCATCCTGTGAACCAGGCCGGCGTACGATCTTTTATGCCGAATGGATTCAGTGGTGTGATGGCTGCCGTAAGCGGTGTATTCTTTGCCTATATTGGGTTTGATGCTGTGAGTGTATTGGCTGAAGAAAGCAAAAATCCACAACGCGATTTACCCCGCGGTATGATCTTATCATTAGTGATATGCACCGTTATATACATTGTACTTGCATTGGTATTAACCGGCGCCGTTGTGTATTCTAAATTTGAGAATGTTGGCGATCCTTTGGCATTCATTTTCGAGCCACAGAATTTAAATGTCGGATGGATGCAGATGCTTGTATCAATCTGTGCAGTTGTTGCTATGACGAGCGTGCTGCTTGTATTCCAGATGGGCCAGCCAAGAATATGGATGAGCATGAGCCGCGATGGTTTGTTGCCTTCTGTGTTTGAAAAAATTCATCCCAAATATCAAACACCATCTTTCTCTACAATACTTACAGGTTTAATTGTGGGTATTCCAATTTTATTTACAGATAAAACTTTCGTGCTCGATTTTACCAGCATTGCAACACTGTTTGCATTTGTATTGGTTTGCGGTGGCGTGTTATTGATTCCCAAGAGAGAAAAATTGCCGGGTAAATTCAACATGCCTTTTATCAGTTCAAAATTTTTATTTCCGTCGATAGTGATTGCCTCAATCGTATTTGCACATGTAATGAGTAAAAATTATTTCAGCAACCTTTTCATTATAACAGAAGATAATGCTTCGTTTAATATTTCAACTATTATTTTCTGGAATGTGATGATCATACTTTCTGTTGTAACCTTTATAAAGAACTGGTCGCTTATTCCCTTGCTTGGCTTATCAACCTGTTTGTATTTGCTTACAGGAATGACGGGTAATAACTGGGCATGGTTTGGTAGCTGGCTCTTTTTAGGGCTAATAATTTATTTCTCTTACGGCTACAGGAAAAGCAAATTAACTGTTACTACATAGTAAGGCTATTACCTGCTATTCTACATATAATTAAAAAGTTACGGGTAAAACATTTATTTTAGGGTTAGAATTATTCTTAGATGTTAGAATCCAATGAACATTTTGGTGAATGTATCAGCCAATCTTACTAAAATACGTTCATTGGTTCGTTGCTAACCATAAGAACGCCAATGACGACGGAGTGCCGGTTTTTGCCGGCATTTCTATTTTTAGAAATTGAATCATTTAAAGATTTATTGCCTGAGTAAACTTCCGGAGAAAATTTTATATACCTGTATAGTTGCTGATAATATAAATACGGCGCCCATTATTATGTTTAATATCCTGTGGCTTGCTTTCATTTTCTTTATCAGCCATGTGCCGCCGTACATGTAAATGGTTTGCCCGGTTAGTGTGCCTAAGCCTGCACCGATCGTAAATAAATTAAAATCAGTAAACGTTGGTTTAACGGTGCCGTTATGAATAAAATAAGTCCCCCAGAAAAACCAGAAAGGTATTTGCAAAGGGTTGATGGCGCTCAACATCATCCCCAATAAAAAACGGTTTATTTTATTATCAATAAGCAAACCTTTGCTTTGCGGCTCCTTTTGTTTTATGGCTCTTCGTATACTGAAAAAACCAAGCACATAAAATAATGCAACTGTTATCCAGCTCATAATACTGAATAATGTTTGATTTCGCATCATCCATGCACTGCTGTTCAATCCAAAACGCAGGTAAATAATTTCAACAATTGCAACACCAATGCTAAACAGCCATGCGTTTTTCATATTTTCTTCAACGCCTATTTGTGTTGCAGCAACATTTAAATTTCCTAAGGGCAATTGTCCTAAGAAACTTACGCCAAAGCCGGTAAATAAAACAGGCAGCAGATCATTCATAACTATCAAATATCAAAATATATTTTCAATATTAAACTTCAGTAACAATTTTGTTTGACGGGAAAATGCTTATTGCAATTTATGCAGTTGAGTAAAGATGCTTTCCTTTACTTTTGAAATTTTATAAACGTAACAATATGCAAATTCCACGCTTATCAGATACGGTTGCTAATGGTGAAACGCCCGGGATATTATTTTGGGTCGGTTGTGCAGGAAGCTTTGATCAGCGTGCACAAAAAATAACCATTGCATTTGCAACTATTTTAAATAAGCTTGAAATTAAATACGCTATTCTTGGCAAAGAAGAAGCCTGCACCGGCGATCCCGCACGCAGGGCAGGCAATGAGTTTTTATTCCAGATGATGGCATATAACAATATTCAAATTTTGAATGGTTATGGTATAAAAAAAATTGTAACAGCATGCCCGCATTGTTTCAACATTTTAAAGAATGAATACGCTGAATTAGGGGGCAATTATGAAGTAATTCATCACACAACATTTTTGCAACAATTGATTGATGAAGGAAAATTGAAGCTGAAAGAAGGCGGCAGTTTTAAAGGCAAACGCATTACGTATCACGACAGTTGTTATCTCGGTCGTGCTAACAATATTTATGAGGCGCCGCGCAAAGTGCTCGAAATATTAGATGCGGAATTGGTAGAGATGAAACGTTGTCGCAGCAAAGGTTTGTGTTGCGGCGCCGGCGGTGCACAAATGTTTAAAGAAGAAGAAAAAGGAACTACACGTATAAACTTTGAACGCAGTGAAGAAGCCATTGAAACGGGTGCAAATATTATTGCTGCAGCCTGCCCGTTTTGCAACACCATGTTAACCGATGGTGTAAAGAATAAAGAAAAAGAAGATACAGTTAAAGTAATGGATGTTGCTGAATTGATCGCCGCATCAATGGAATAATCTTTTGGTGACCGGCAAATGAATACCGATTGATTACGGTTGTGTCACTCCCTTGTGCTGAATATTTTCATGGCAGCATCATTCAAATCATCTCAATAATTCGCAAACACGCATTAATTTCATTCTTTGGCTTTAATGTTGCTGCACAATCGTTCACTCTACATTATTCATTTTACTTAACTGTATGAAACACTACGATGCTGTTATAATTGGCTCGGGGCAAGCCGGTGTTCCGCTTGCAAAAAAGCTTGGAAAGAAAGGTTTAAAGACTGCAATCATCGAAAGAAAATTTGTTGGAGGCACATGTATAAATGCAGGCTGCACGCCAACTAAAACAATGGTTGCATCTGCGCGTGTTATGCATATTGCCAACACCGCAAATGAAGTGGGAGTAAATGTTTCAGGTGTTTCTGTAGATTTCAAAGCAGTTATTGAACGCAAGAATAAAATTGTAACTCAATTTAGAGAAGGTGCTGAAAATGGTTTGCGCAAAACAGAAAATGTTGACCTCATTTTAGGTGAAGCAAGTTTTGTGAGCAATAAAGAAATAAAGATTGTATTGAAGAACGGGGAAGAAGAAATAATTACGGCAGATAAAATTTTTATCAATGCAGGAGCAAGGCCAACTATTCCACCGATTGAAAGCCTGGATGGAATTAACTATCTCACTTCAACTACAATAATGAATGTGGATGAAGTGCCCAAACATTTGCTTGTAGTTGGAGCAAGTTATATAGCGCTTGAGTTTGGTCAAATGTTCAAGCGCTTTGGTAGCAAGGTTACTGTTTTGGAACATGCAGAAAAGTTTTTATCAAGGGAAGATGATGATGTTGCCGATGAGATAAAAAAATTCCTGGAAGAAGAGCAATTGGAAATATTTACAAATGCGACTGTGCAAAACTTTTCATCAAACAACAAACAAATAAACGCAACTATAAAAATTAATGATGTAGTAAAAGAAATTACATGCTCACATGTGTTAATTGCAACAGGCAGAACGCCCAACACAGATGATCTAAAACTTGAAAACACAAAAATAGAAACTGATGATAAAGGCTACATTAAAGTAAATGATAAACTTGAAACATCTGAACCAAACATTTACGCTTTAGGTGATGTAAAAGGCGGCCCGGCATTCACACATATTTCCTATAATGATCACCTGATCGTTTTTCATAATTTATGTGAAGGAGCTGATGAATCAGTAAAAGACAGGTTGTTACCGTACACAATGTTTACCGATCCGCAGTTTGGAAGAGTAGGAATAAGTGAAAGGGAAGCAAGGCAACGACAATTGAATTTTAAAGTAGCCATGTTGCCGATGACACATGTTGCGCGCGGCATAGAAACCAACGAGACAAAAGGATTTATGAAGGCAGTTGTAGATGCAGATACAAAACAAATTTTGGGCGCTGCTGTTATTGGTGAACAAGGCGGAGAAATTATGAGCATGCTGCAATTATCAATGATGGGAAAGATACCTTTTGACGTACTTCGTTCGACTGTGTTTGCACATCCTTTGTATGCAGAAGCTTTAAACAATTTGTTCATGAAATTAGACAACGATAAATGATTGACGCGAAGAACATCAGCAAAAAATTTAAACAGCAAACTGCAGTTGATGCAATCTCTTTCAGCGTAAATGAAGGAGAGAATTTTGTGTTGCTTGGCACAAGTGGTTGTGGCAAAACAACTACTTTGAAAATGCTTAACCGTCTTATAGAGCCTACTGATGGTGAGATCTTCATCAATCAAAAAAATATAAGAAACGAAAACGCAGAAACATTGCGCAGAAGTATTGGTTATGCCTTGCAGAATACAGGTTTGTTTCCGCATTATACTGTGGCTGAAAATATTGCTGTAGTCCCAAAACTCTTTAAATGGAGTAAAGAAAAAATAAGAGCACGTGTGGAAGAGTTGATGATCAAACTACATCTTTCAAAAGAATATTACGATACTTATCCGAATGAATTAAGCGGTGGCCAGCAGCAACGTGTTGGCCTGGCAAGAGCATTGGCTGCAGATGCTGGGATTCTTTTAATGGATGAGCCTTTTGGTGCTTTGGATCCAATAACAAGAACACGCGTACGGAATGATTTTAAAAACCTTGAAGAATTTAAAAAGAAAACGATTGTATTGGTTACGCATGATGTGCAGGAAGCATTCGAATTGGCTGACAGAATTTGTTTGATGGATAAAGGAAAGATCGTTCAGACAGGAAAGCCAACAGAATTATTATTTAAACCTGCGAATGATTTTGTAAAAACTTTTTTTGATGAACAAAGATTACAGTTGGAATATAAATCGGTAACAATAAAAATGCTTTGGCAATTTTTAAATGATAATGGAAACATCGAATCATCTGCAACAGAAATAGCTGCAGATAGAAATGTTTGGCAGGCTTTGGAATGTTTTAGTTTGAATGAAACAGATGCGTTGATCGCTCACAAAAATGGCATAACAAAAAAAATAAGTTATGCATCGCTGATGAATGCTTTTAATCAATACAAAAAAGCAAACTGATGGAACAGCAACAAAGCCTATGGGAATTTATTGTACAACAAAGGGGCAAGTTGCTTGATCAAACAATTGCGCATATTGGCTTAACATTTATATCATTATTCATCGCTGTCTTAATTGGTTTGCCACTTGGTATTTTTATTGCGAGAAGAAAAAAAGCTGCAGCCATTGTCTTGAATATCGCCGGAATTTTGCAAACCATTCCAAGCATTGCATTGCTTGGCTTCATGATACCACTCTTAGGCATCGGTCCTTTGCCGGCAATAACGGCTTTATTTTTGTATGCTTTACTGCCGATTATTCGTAACACATACACCGGCATAAATGAAGTTGACGCAACTGTGCTGGAAGCTGCATCAGCAATGGGTTTCAGTAAATGGCAGATACTAACCAAAGTAGAATTGCCGTTGGCTTTTCCTGTTATACTTGCAGGTATAAGAACGGCAACAGTTATCAATGTTGGCGTTGCAACATTGGCTGCTTATATCGCTGCCGGTGGTTTGGGTGAATTTATTTTTGGTGGTATTTCACTCAATAATACCAACATGATATTGGCAGGCGCAATTCCTGCAGCATTACTGGCTATGCTGTTTGATTTTTTGTTATCACGCGTACAAAAGATCAATCTAAAGAAAATCAGAGTTGCGGTTGTGCTTATGCCGTTTATTATTTTATTGTTATCTTCTTTTTATGTTATCCCATCCTTTGAAAAAAATAAATTGCTTGCAGGGTTTACGCCTGAATTTATGGGCAGGCAGGATGGCTACCTCGGTTTAAAATCCGTATATAAACTAAACATCAGGAATGTTGTTATAAGTGATGCGGTGATGTATAAAGCTGCGTACGAAAAAAAGCTGGATATAATAAGCGGTTATAGTACCGATGGAAGATTGCGGGCGTTTGACCTGGTTATTTTGAACGATGATAAAAAAATATTTCCGCCATATTATGCAGCGCCTTTAATAAGAAATGATGTATTGCAGAAATACCCTGAAATTGAAAATGTGTTGAACCTGCTTTCCGGTAAAATAAATGATTCCATCATGACGGAATTGAACTATGAAGTTGATTATTTAAGGCGTTCGCCGGAAGCAGTGGCAAAAGATTTTCTAATTAAAAATAATTTATATAGACAACCACGTAATGGAAACAAAGGCACCATTCATTTGGGATCAAAAATTTTTGGTGAGCAATATATTTTGATCAATATGTATTCAATGCTGATTAAAGGTTATACTGATTTGAATGTAGATACAAAAACAGGTTTGGGAGGAACTAAAATTTGTTTTGATGCGATGACGAATAACCAGATTGATATGTATCCTGAATATACAGGAACAGGATTGCTCGCGATTTTAAATGCATCGTCAGCAACATTGAATCAATTAAAACAAAATGAAGACAGCGTGTACAATTATGTAGCCGATCAGTTCAAAAAGAAATATAATTTGGTTTGGTTAAAACCGATCGGGTTCAATAATGCGTATGCTTTAATGATGAGACGACAACAAAGCAATGAACTGAATGTACATTCAATTAGTGAGTTGACTGATTATATAAATCAAAGTCAAAATTAAAAAGTAAGAATTCAAAAAGTATTACAGCGATTTTGACTTTTCACTTTTGACTTTTTAATTTTAAATGATGAATCTATCTGAACACTACCAGCAGTTACGCAAACGCTCGGCAGACATTTGCGCTAATCTTCAAACGGAAGATTATGTTGTGCAACCGGTTGTTGATGTTAGTCCGCCCAAATGGCATCTTGGCCATACAACATGGTTTTGGGAAGAATTTGTATTGAAACCAAATGATGAAGATTACGAGCAGTTCAATCCGAGTTATAATTGTGTCTTTAATAGTTATTATGAATCGGCAGGTGTAAGAGTTGTAAGAACGGACCGTGGAAATTTAAGTCGTCCATCTGTTGAAGAAATTTATAAATATCGCGCGCATGTTGATGAAGGTATGTTGCACTTTCTTAAAAATAATATCAGCAAAGAGTTGAATGATTTGATTATACTCGGATTAAATCATGAAGAGCAACACCAGGAGTTACTGGCAACCGATATCAAATATATTTTAGGCAACAATCCTTTGTTTCCTGCTTTATATCATGAAGAGAAAAAACCATCATCAATAACAAAAAATGAATGGATACATATTGATGAAGCTGTGTATGAAATTGGATTTGAAGGCGAAGGTTTTTGTTTTGATAATGAGTTGAATCGTCACAAAGTTTATCTGAATGAGTATTCAATTTCAGATGAGCTTGTAACCAACAAAGAATATTTGGGGTTCATCAACGCAGGTGGGTATAAAAATTTTGTTTACTGGCATATGGAAGGTTGGGAATGGGTGAAAGCAAACCAAATTAAGGCGCCGATGTATTGGCATTTGATAGATAACGAATGGATGAATTATACATTGAATGGTTTACTGCCTGTTGATTGGAATGAACCTGTTTGTCATATTAGTTTTTATGAAGCCTATGCGTATGCTTCGTGGAAAAATTTGCGTTTGCCAACAGAAGCAGAATGGGAAGTTGCTGCCACAAAATTTAACTGGGGCAGGCGCTGGGAGTGGACTGAGAGCGCTTATCTTCCTTATCCTGGTTTTTCGAAAGCCCCCGGCGCAATTGGTGAATATAATGGTAAGTTTATGGTGAATCAGAAAGTGTTGCGCGGCGCCAGTGAAGTAACGCCACCAAATCATAGCCGTAGCACTTATCGTAATTTTTTTCATCCGCCCTTGCGATGGCAATATACAGGCATAAGATTGGCTAAATAGAATAAGCTCGCAGCTTTCTTTATTAATCATCAACAAATAAAAATTTATGCAGCTTGCAACTGTCACAAAAAGCACTACTAAATTTTATAAAGATGTAATGTATGGCTTGCATTTATCGCCTAAACATCTTGATTCAAAATATTTTTATGATGAGCGCGGCGATGAATTGTTTCAGCAAATAATGAATTGTGATGACTATTATCTTACTAATTGTGAAATGGAAATTTTGCAAACACAATCAGGTGAGGTTGCATCAACCATTGCAAAGCTTGAAAACAATTTTGATGTAGTTGAATTAGGCGCAGGTGATTGCACAAAATCAATTCATTTACTAAGATCAATTTTTAATATAGATAAAGACTTTACATTTTTTCCTGTTGATATTTCAAAGCATGTAATAGATACCATTGAAAAGGATTTGCCCAAACAAATTGCTGGTTTGAATGTGTATGGTTTGAACGGAGAATACATTGAGATGCTGCAACGTTCAAATGAAATTTCTTCAAGAAGAAAGTTGGTGTTGTTTATGGGAAGCAATATCGGCAACATGAACTACGCTGAATCAATTGCTTTCTTAAAAGAAGTGAGAAGCTGTTTGAATAAAGGTGATTGTTTATTGGTTGGCTTTGATTTAAAGAAAGATCCGCAGATAATTTTGAATGCTTACAACGATAAAGAAGGCATCACACGAGAATTCAATCTGAATTTATTAAGAAGAATAAACAAAGAGCTGAATGCTGATTTTATAATTGAAAATTATAAGCATTTTCCTGTTTATAATCCTGAAAGCGGTGAATGCAAAAGTTATTTGATAAGCACAAAAAAAACAACGCGTTTTTATTGGCGACACTGAGTTTATAGACTTTGATGCAAACGAAACCATTGATATGGAAATATCAACCAAATATTCAATCAATCAAACCAATGAAATGTCAAGGCTCAGCGGTTTTAAACCTGTTGAATATTTTTATGATTCAAAGCAATGGTTTGCCGATGTATTGTGGAAATGCGTATAGCAATCAGCTATACACTTTTTCGTGATCAAATAAATAAGGCACGTAGAAAACAATAAAGCCGCCTAATATAATTATAACGCCTGAAAGCAATTCCTGGAACTGTTTTGAAACAGTTGCATCACTTGAAAGCTGCACCTGCATTGCATAATAGATAGCTATTGCAGTAAGCGCAAGAAAAAATGCCCTGAATAAAATACTACCACCCTTTACATAATGATGGAAGAAATAAAATATCACTCCGGCAATTGTTACCAGCAATACAGAAATAATAATAATGGAGGATACATTAATAATTGATGAAGGATTATACTGCGTTATATCGCGAAATACAAAATTGAAAATAAGGTTGGCGAATGTTGCAAATATTCCTGCGAGCAATCCCGATAAAACTGCCTTTGAAAACTCTGTTTGTTCATAATCGTAATTCATACAAAAATGTTTTAAGGTTATTAATTGTTATGCATTTTCTTTTGAGAATTTTGACTGCATAAATGACCTTCCTTTTATCAATAACTTTCTTGTTCTTCTCTTTACAGAAATAGAAACATGATAATTATTCTCTTCTTTGTGATGATCACTGTAAGCCTGTAAAATATCATTAGCGGTAATAACACCTGTTACTTTTTTATTTCTTGCAATATCAATTACTGCAATACACTGCATATTGCAATTACCCATCATGTCTGATGCAAAAGCAAGGCTTTGTTGAGCGTATACAACAGGAAGGTCTTTTGAAGTAATGGTTTGTATTAAAGAAGTATTATTTGCATCTGTAGTAAACAACCTGCCTGTTTCAACATAACCAATAAAATTTTCATCTGTATCAGTCACGATCAAAAGATTATTTTGATAGCTGCTTACATTATCCAGCAACCATTGCTCAATATCTTTTATCTTATTATCAATACAAATCAATACCGGTGCAGTATCCATTGCATTCAGCACATTTATATTTTGCAAAACATCAGGCTTGTAAGCATTGGGAGCGCGAACCCCACGCCTTTCAATTTTTTCAGTCATTATAGTTCCTTTCATTAAAAAGAAAGAAACAAAATACGCTGCAGTGCACGCGCCTATCAAAGGCAGCAATGCATGAGGTTGAGCGGTGGTTTCCAATAAAAACACGATTGACGTAAGTATCGCTCTTGATGCGCCTGCAAACATTGCCGCCATGCCAATAAGCGCGGCAGTGGCTGTATTTATTCCGCTTTCCGGAAATATTTTCAATACAAGCATTCCGAGCAAGGCACCTGTTGCGCCACCAATCGTAAACAAAGGTGCTAATGTACCGCCGGATGTTCCGCTGCTTAATGCAATAACCCACGAAGTATATTTCAGAAAACAAAGTATAAGCAACATGCTTAATGGTAATGCACCTGTAAGCAGGCTGGTGATATTTGAATAACCAACCCCTAAAGTTGCGGGTGCAAAATAACCTGTTACGCCAACGGCGATAGCACCAATTGCCGGCCACCACATCCAATGAATTGACAGCTTTTCAAAATAATCTTCCAACAAATAAACCGACCTGGAAACACCTGCTGCAATTATGCCTGTGATCGCTCCCATAACCACATAAGTGGTTAATGCAATGCCGGAAGCGATTGGAATGTCAGGCATTTTAAAAACCGGTTCGTTGCTAAAGAACACCAGGTGCATTGCTGCGCCTGCGGCACAGGATAAAGCAACAGGTATTACAGATCGTGGAGAAAACTCAAATAACAACAATTCTATGGCAAGCAAAATAGCCGCCAAAGGACTCCCGAAGATTGCAGCCATACCCGCACATGCTCCTGCCGCCAGCATTATTTTTCTTTCGCCGGATGAGATGCGCATTATTTGTCCGCTTACCGAACCAAAAGCTCCCCCTGTTGCTATGATAGGTCCTTCTGCGCCAAATGGCCCACCTGTTCCTATAGATATGGCTGCTGAGATCGGTTTTAAAAAAGTAAGTTTTACAGGAATTTTACTTTCACCTGTAATAATTTTTTCCATGGCTTCCGGTATGCCATGGCCACGTATGGCAGAAGAACCAAATCTTGCCATAATGCCCACGATAATACTTCCTGCAATGGGCACAAGAATTACCATCCAGCCCAGTGTATTGTTTAAAGGTGTTGCCGGCTGAAAAGATATCTTTCCGTAAAAAGATAAGTTGGTAATAAAATCTATAAGCATCACAAGGCCCTTTGCTATTACGCCTATAACCAATGCGTTTAATACTGCCTGGAGGCTCAAAAAAAATACCCTTCCTGTTACAGGTTGCCCGCGTTCTGCTAAGGGGTCAGGTTGAATCATATCTTCTAATGTAGGAGATACCTGTATACCACTATTGCGGATCATTTCTTAAATTGAATTATGCAAAAATATAGTATAGAATATATTTTATTAAATTATCAATATAATTTTAGCTATTTAATATATTTTCATACAATAATTAAGTCCTGCAATCACTTCAATATTTTTTATTATTATTGAATTATGAATGTGATCAGTCATAAAAACTGTGATCCCGGAATTTGTTTTTTATGCAGGTATTGTTTGAAAGAATGGATTCCTTCGATAGAAGAATTTAAAATAACATTTCAGCTTAAAAAAGGTGAGCAATTGTTTAAAGAAGGTGATGCAGTTAAAGGAATATATTTTTTGAAAAAGGGAAAACTAAAAGTACATAAGCTTTGGTCTGAGGGCAGGCAAATGGTAATACGTTTTGCAAAAGAAGGTGATGTTATTGGTCATCGCGGATTGGGCAGCGATACTGTTTACCCTGTTACTGCAACGGCTTTGGAAGATATAACTGCGTGTTTTATTGAACGTGGTTTTTTTCTGCGTTCAATACAGTTGAATCCTGATTTCGCATTACAGCTAATGATATTTTATGCTGATGAATTACAGGATGCTGAAAAAAGAATAAGAGACCTTGCATTGATGGATGTTCGTGGCCGCATTGCGGATACATTTTTAATGCTGCAAAAAAAGTTTGGTGTAGATGATGAAGGCTTTATTGATATAACACTTACAAGGCAGGATGTAGCTTCATTTGCAGGAACTATTTATGAAACTTTTTTTAAAATAGTTGCAGAGTTTGCAAAACAAAAGATCATTCGTTATTCGGGAAAAAGATTGAAAATTCTCAAACCTTCAAAGCTTGAAGCATACTCAAAAATGTAGAATTAAAATTTATGCAATGCAATATTTATGAAACAAAAAACTGCGAAGCTTTTTAAACTTCGCAGTAAATATATTTTGATAGCAAGCAACTTTATTTTTTGATATTGTCATTTACTATTTTAGCCAGTTCAAACATTGATACCTGGTCTTTACCGAATAGCGGTTTCAATTTTGCATCTGCATTTATCATGCGTTTATTCTTCTTATCCTGCAAGCTATTCTTCTTAATGTAATCCCAGATTTTTTTTACGATCTCTGTACGTGGAGATGCCTTGTCGCCAATTACTGCAGCCAGTTTATCGTTTGGTGCAAGTGGCGCCATAAATGCTGCATTCGGTTTTCTTGCAGATTTTTTTGCTGCTGCTTTTTTTGGAGCGGCTTTTTTTGCTGTTGCCATGTTGTAAAATTTAAAGAGTTAATATTATTTCTTAAAAACCTTTATTTATAAGGCTTTCAAGGGAGGAAGATACGTACACTACAATTAAATAACCTAATAATAATTTACATTTAATTCACATTATTTTCAAGTGATAAATATTTTTAGCAAGAGGTTTTCTTAGGTAGTCATCGCTCGGTATTTTAATTGAGCACGGTTGTGTCACTCGCTTGTACTGCATTTTTTTATGGCAGCAACTTCATCCAATGCTCTTTGTGCCTTCAATTCTTCAGCTCTTTGCATAAAATTCACTTAATCGTGTATGTTTTTTTATCAGGACCAATGCCTTTCAACGTTAATGATTTCCATTGTTTTGGCAATGCAGTTTTTATTTGAGTAATACCTTGCGGCGTAATATCTAATCCACCAAAGCCCATTAAAACACTTTGTAAAATACCGCCTGCGCCTGTTGCAAAATATGGATTCGTTCCGCCTTTTGTTTCTGCGATCACTCTGAACGGTGGATTCAAATTTGGTTCATACGCCTCTTTAAACCAATGATACGCTTTGTCTGCATCGCCTAATCTCGAATACAACAAAGCAAAAATTCCCTGCGTCATTGCAGGCGTTCCTTCATTCGGTACGCGCGTTGAATAATACTCAAGGTCTTTACGTATTTGCGTTGTGTCTGTAATTGTTTTTAAAGGATAAGCCAGCAAATTCACATCAGCCTGTTTAATGCCTTCGCCTTTATATTGGGCGTGTTCCTGCGTAACACCGTTGCTCATTTTTAGAATAGGAATATTGTCTGCAACTGTTTGCCAATCGTTGTTCCATTTCAAACCTAAAATATCAGCAGCTGCAATAGCTGCTTTCAAATTTGCAATAGCTGCTGCATTGGTGAATGCATTGTTATCAATATTTTCAGCCCATTCATCTGCTGCCACAACATTTTTTATATCGTATTGATGAGGCCCATTTCTTTCAACTCTGCTCGTCCAGAAATCTGCAGTTGATGAAATGACCGGCCAGCCTGTTGAGCGCAGCCATGCAGTGTCTTGTGTAACGCAAAAATAATTCCATGCAGCCAACGCAACATCTGCTGTTATGTGATGTTCAAACGGGCCGCTTAATGCCCACACCGGTGTTTCTTCCACACCTGTTTCAGCGCTTTCCCATGGATACATTGCTCCTTTATATCCATGCGAAAAAGCATTGTGCTTTGCTTCATCCAAACGGTTGTAACGATAATCAATCATGTTCTTCGCTAACTCAGGATGCATCACCAACAACGCAGGAAACATCCACAGATCAGCATCCCAAAAAACATGGCCGTTATAACCCAAACCACTCAAACCCATAGGCGATAATGAATAACCTGTGCCTTCTCTTGAAAAAGAATATAAATGATACAACATGCTGTGCACGTCCTGTTGCGATTGCGCATCACCATCAATAACAATATCACTCGTCCATAAACTATCCCATGCTTTGTTATGAAAATTCATCAGCCTTTCTTTTCCTTCAAGCTTTGCAAAAATCGTCATGCGTTCTGCTTCATTTAATGGATCAGCATGTTGCGCTGATGTTATAGATGAACCTGCAACGGAATACGAATAAGTTGTTCCGGCTTTAATGGTTTTACTGAATTTCATGAGGTGCATATTGTTGTCCCACATTTCATGAATAACTTTTGGTTCGCTGCCATGTGGTTCATTAAATAAAAACGTATTGGATGCACACATCAACAATTTACCTGTGGGCGATTTTGCCTGCGATGTAAGCAATGAAATGGTTACATGCGGCCGGTTAATTTCATTATAATAATTTTCAACATCACGTAATGCATCGGGCGCTTCCATTACACTTGCAGCAGTTATATTAATATCTTTTTTTGCAGTGATACTGATGTTCATCAACACTGTAAAAGGCAAATGGCGTAATGCATAATAAGTATATTGAATAGAAGCTTTATCGCCGTAATCAAAACTTGTAGTGAATGATGCATGATGCATATCCAATTGCTGTTTGAAATTTGTAACAGATGATGCATCCAAACGCTTTCCATCAATCTCCAAATACATATTCAGCAAATTGAAGCTGCGCAAAAAATTGCTTACTCTTCCTCTGCCATAAAGATCATAAGCGCCGGCAAGCACTACATCTTTTACTTTGAATGGTTCTGGTGAAGAAACAATTCCTATCATTCCGTTTGCTACTGTTATACCATAATAATTTGAAGGATCAATTTTATCTGCTTTAATTATCCAAGGATCTTGTGCAAACGTGAACACTGAACAGTAAACGGTAAGCAGTAATATGAATGCAATTTTTTTCATACAGCTATTTGAAAGGCTAAAATAGCTTTTAATGTTTGATATGATCGCACACATTAAATCATTTTATAATCAGAATAAATATTAGTTTGAAGGCAATGTGCTGTCGGGCACATTGATAGGGCCTTTTGCGTTGGTAATGGTCCAATGATTAAAATTCTGATCGGCTGTAAGACCTGTGCCATCAATACTTTCATCGGGCTTGCGAATGTGTACCGGAACGTTTGTATAAATTAATGCCTTATCCTGGTCCCACCATAATTCTTCGCAGTTTAATGTGTCTCCGTCAACATTAATTATTATTACACTGTCGCGCAGTAGCACAAGCCTTTTGTTGGTGTAATACAATCCATACTTTGCAAACAGCCTGCTTTGCACTTTTGTTGTGGTGTCATAAAAATCAACATGCAATGTTGTAGGGAATTCTGTTCTAGGCGTGTCTGCCTGTGTTATGGTCATAAGCGGCGCAGTAAGCTTTGCTTTAACAGAACCACCCTGGCTCAGGTAACTTTCTACGTTACTTACCTTATCAACCGGTATCTTTTTTTTGGCGAGATCCTGCACTTCCTGGTAATCGTTGTGACATGCAGATATAAAAAAGCAGCCGGTTAAGAAGGCTGCCTTTAAGAATGTATTATGCATGTTGCGATTAATCATACTTACGCTTGATAAACCAAATATCACTTAAAGATAAACCAAGGGATATTTTAAAAAAGTTTTCAGTCACATTATTTACGCTGCTGCCTCTTTTACCAAATTCAAAGGCGGTATTTATCATTGTGAACTGGTTATCGTATGAATGAAATTTTCTTAGATTGAATGAATAACCGAATGTAAAGGCACGCACTTTATAACCATTGCCGTCTGCATCTATGTAATCTTTACCGTCATAATATCCAAACCTGTAAATGCCGGTGGCCAAAGTACTTTTACTTCCAAGCGGATTAGGTGAATATTCAATACCTCCGCGAATGAACCAGCTATTAATAACCTGGTCAGGCTGGCCATAAAATAAATATTTAGACCATGGCGTATAGCTATAATCAACACCTATTCCCCATTTTTTCGCCTGGTATGGACCATTGGTAAGCATTTTGTTCAGCATAAAGCCTCCATTAAAATTCATCGGGATATTTACCTTGCCATGAAGCCCGGATGCTTTATAAACGCTGTCGATAGGCTTTAGACTCCCATCAGTATTATAGCTGAATGTTTGCCTTGTAACATCTCTTGATGCCTTCAAATCCTGTTCAAGCGTACCTGAAGCACCAAGCCCCAACACATAAGAACTTTTTATTTTTGTTAGCGGGTCTGTAGTTTGTTTTACAAGAAAATTTACCATTATTCCCGGGTTAAGGAATAAGCCCCAAAAGCGTGTTGTATCTGTTGAGTTAGAGCTATACCAGTTTTCAAATGTACTGTCAGAAGGGAACTGAATTATAGTGCTTGTAAATTTTTGCCCCCATTCGTAACCGCCGTTAAAGCCTATGCTGATTGCGTTTAATTGATTCTTTTTACCTCTCCATGTTTTACCCAAACCTGCAAATACCTGGTTTAACCCACCATTGCCTCCATAAATTTGTTGCACGCTGTCTGTTACACCGGTGCCGGGATAAGTAATGCGGGTTCCGTCGTTCACACTATAATTAATCCTGGTATAAGGCCTTATACCAAATACCAAACCAACGCCATTCTTTTTTTTAGTTAATGGAACACCTAACTGCAGATATGAAGGAAGAAAGTTAACCGATTTATATTTCTCAACCGGTGAAGCATTTATCAACGTTCGGGAATCAATACTCAAGGCAAAATCGTAAGTTACAATACCTATGTATCCGTAACTGGCCGGATTGATTGTGTTGATAGCCTGCGTACTTGTAAATGCCGCGCTTACACCACCCATACCACGTGAAGCTATACTTTGTTGCGGATACAGATCACCTACACCATACCTTGAAAAAGGAGAATTTTCCTGGCTGTACGCGTTTATAGAA
>JABDFS010000056.1:729-24974 GCA_013286425.1 Bacteroidota bacterium | reverse complement strand
AAAGGATACCTGTTCTTAATACCAATGGTGTTGTACAATTTCTGCATTACTTAAAAAAGCCTGCCGTTATACGCAACGAAGAAATAGAATTGATCCGTTCTTACCTGCTTGAAAAAAATGTTACACTAACAGTGGAAAGCTTAAATCGTTTTGAGGAAAATAATAAAGTGGTTATACGCAAAGGCGTATTCATGGATATTGAGGGAACCGTGATAAAAGGCGGCAATAAAAAAATATATGTGCGCCTCGAGAGCCTTGACCAGTTATTAATAGTTGAGTTTCCTGCAGAACATCTTGCACATAAAACAATGTAATAAAACACCGCTTCACGCATTTTTATAACAAGTAAATTCTATTGTATTTTTACCGCATGTTTTCACTATTCGGTTCCATGCAAGCTTTCGTTTAGAGATGATTTCAAAACTCAGTTGTTATTAAAGAAAAAGGGCAATCTTTATTCCAAGACAGCCCTTTCTCTTTAAAAAATATGTCTAATGTTCTTTATTAATATCGTTAACTACGTTTACAGCTTCATTGATATAAATATCTTTCTGTATGTTCTTAAGCCATTGAAGATAGCGGTTACCTTTAAGGCTGTCTGCGTTACTGTAATATTTTGAACTGTCTTGTGCAACAGGCTGAATATTCATTGGCGTAACTAAACGTGATAAACTATCATCCTGCTTTACCACAGCTCTTAACTGTGCCTGTTCTTTTTGATATTCCTGGAGATTCAAACTATAAGTTTTATCTGCATTGTCTTTGATCCATTGTGCATTTTTAAGAATAGTGCTGAATGCTGCATTTGACTGAATCCTGCTTTGTGCTGAAGTTTCAAGATTATTCCAATTTGCCTCTGTATTTAATTCAGTGTAATCTGCTTTAGAGATCTGGTCCCATGTAAGGGCGGATGATTGGTCTTTTTCACGCACCTTTAAAAAATCCAAAGGATCAGGTAACGCAATATCAGGTGTTACTCCTTTTAACTGAGTAGAACCTCCATTGATGCGATAAAATTTTTCGAATGTGAGTTTTAATGTTCCATACTCAGTTTGTCCGCTAAACATATCCAATGGTTTTCCTAACGGTAAAGTACGTTGTACAGTACCCTTTCCATAAGTATCTGAACCTATTATAATACCACGTTTATAATCCTGTATAGCGGCCGCAAATATTTCTGATGCGGAAGCACTAAACTCGTTTACCATTACAGCAAGGGGCCCGGTATATAAAACAGAAGTATCATTATCGCTCAGAATAGTTGGTTTGCCATCACGGTCTTTTACCTGAACAACAGGGCCTTGCTTAACAAATAATCCAACCATATTCACTACTTCAGGCAAAGAGCCGCCACCATTATTTCTCAGGTCGAGAATGATGCCTTTTACATTTGCCTTTTCCAGTTTGATGATCTCGTTGGCAACATCCTGTGAGCAACGGTTGCCATTGGTTCTTTCAAAGTCAGCATAAAATTCAGGAAGATATATATAGCCGATCTTGCCTGTCGGTTCATTAATAACGGCACTGCGCGCAAACTGTTCATCCTGCACAATTTCATCGCGTATCAAAGAAATAACCTGCGTTGTTCCGTCAACTTTTTTAAAGGTGATACGCACTTCAGTTCCTTTATTGCCACGAATAAGTTTTACAACATCTGTAACCGCATAGCCTCTTATATCAACAGGCTCATCTTTTCCCTGGCCTACTTTAATGATCTCGTCATTCAATTGAACTTTTCCGCTTTTCCATGCCGGGCTGCCTGTTATCAGGCTTGCAATTTTAATGGCGCCGTCATCATCTGTTAACTGCGCACCTATTCCATAAAAGCGCCCGCTAAGGTCTTCCTCAAATGAACGGCTTTCAACCGGGGGAAAATATTCTGTATGCGGATCCATCAGGTCTGTAATTACGTTTACATAAGTATTGAATTGTTCCTGCGGTGTAAAAATTAATTTCTGCCTGTTAAAACTTCTCTCCAGCACAGCTTCTACTTTGGTTCTTGCCGTTTGTTCAAGTTGTGCATCGGTTTTAGTATTCCATGCAGTATCAGTCATATTACGGCTGCGTTGCTGTAACAGGTCTGTATATTGATCAAGTACAAGATATTTTAAACGCTTACGCCAGAGTTCTTTGCGTGCTGCTTCGTCTGCAGGAAAATCAGCCTTATCATTATCTAAGTTTATTTCTTCCTTAGTAGTAAAGTCGAAAGGTTTTGCAAGAATATCTTTATATAACTGCATTGCTTCGCCTACTCTTTTAAGATAGATGGCAGAAGCATCCGGGTAAAAAAGCAATGGTGCGCCATGAATTTCATCATCAAGCGTTAACTCATACTTTTTTAAATAATCTACATCCTGTTTTAAAAGAATGTCTTTATCGGGATTGATCGCTTCGAGATATTTTGCAAAAACCTGTTTTGAAAAATTATCATCAATTGTTTTAGGCGAGTAATGTTTTTGTTCCAGTATAGTGCCAATAGCTGTCAGCAGCATTTGTTCTTTGGAATCTCCATCTGTCGAGTTTCTTTTAAAGGCCCATAAGGTTACACCCAGCAGGATGATCAATACTGCCGGCAACACAGTTCTTCTTAGCATAATTTTAGAAATTTTTAATTGCATATGCGCTCTCAAAAGTATAATAAAAAAAATATGCCATTTTTTTTATTGTGTGAATTAACAAAAATTGCGGAAAAGCGGTAAACGGGTTTGCTTTCAAAGGTTAATTCGATTATTTTTGCATCCCGATAATTTTACGGAGAGTGTAGCTCAGTTGGTTAGAGCGTCAGTTTGTGGCACTGAAGGCCGTGGGTTCGAGACCCATCATTCTCCCTCAAAGATCCTGCACAGGCGGGATTTTTATTTTTAAGTAATTGAACCTGTTGCCGGAGTTGTTTGATATCCTCACATGGCAGCTAACCTAAAATAACGTGAGTTCGGGTTACTTCGCCGCACAGTCTCTCGGCAGGCTATGTGTGCTTGCCTGAGGACTGTGCGGTGTTTTTATAACGCTTACTTTGTTAAGTCAATATCCCGCAACTCCATAAAGCTTGTAACAGGATAAATTCCCTGTTCACCTGTTATATAAAACTTCGCAGAACTATGTTTATATTCTTCAGGAAATATACATAACCCGGCAACACAGGGATTATTATGAATGCCTGTCCGCCGTGGCGGATAATTTAATTTCTGAGTAATAAACTTTTCTGTTCTGCATTCTTTCCAGTCAAAAGATGGTTCAAATACTTCGTGCTGTTTGTTATCGGATTGCTGCGTTTTATTTACCCATTCCTTTAGCTGGTTTAGTAATTGTGTTTGATGCTGATCTTCTAACGCTGTTACTAAATCATAAGCCATAAACCTTTTACCATTGCCAACAATGCTGTTTATTGTTTTGCTTTTATTATTAAATGCAATAATTGCATGTATATGATTTGGCATTATGGTATAACCAATAATGTAATGCCCTGCTTCTTTCAACACGTCAAACCATTTGCAAACAGCATTATAACTATTGATAAGTTCAAATAATGGCAACCATCTTGCGCAACGCCTGTCCGCCGTGGCGGATAAATGTAATGAAGTAAACACCGTCTTTTCGGGTATTGCTTTTCGGACAGGCATGGTTGAAGTTACGGAAATAACGGGTTTTGTGCTTCGTAGGCCGCACACCTGTACAGATTCTTCGGTAGTCCCTTAGCCAGCACATATCAGCTTTGAAAGGAGACTGTTCGGGAAAGGCAACCTTTTTCAGGACAAGACACAGAGACAATATAAACCTTATAGACTTACCTTTAGCCGACTTATACCTGAGTTATAGCTGAGTTATACCTGATTAACTCCTATGATAAAGGCATGCATACCTATGGCAAATCCATAAATAATTCATGTTTACGTTCCTCTTGGGACGAAGTGTTTGGCGGTCATATAGAGACTTAATTGCAGGCAAACTGCCGTTAATCTCTTTTTTAAGCCTGGTTGAAAGCCCTCACAACCCATTGTAAAGCTTGCCAGGCCTTACTCTGCCACACTTATCAGCTTCCTTAACTTCACAGGTTATTACAGCCACTTGTTTTGTTCGGATATTGATCGCTGTTTCTACGGTACTTCTTCGGTGCCAGGGAGCGAACAACGACCGACCAACTACCGAAGAAGTACCGACCAACTACCGAACAACTGAGCTTGTTGGTCATACTTCGTCCTTTCCGATTTAATTAAGGAAACTTTCAGGTATTCTTTATTAATTTCGCCACCTTAAATGTGCATCCGATGATTAAAACAGGTAATCCTATTATTAGCATATACACCGAAATGACTCCTAATCCCGAAACAATGAAATTTGTTGCTAACAAATTATTGTACCCGGGTAAGAGCATAGATTTCCAGGATGAAAGCCAGGCAGGCCCTAGTCCGTTGGCAAAAGAACTATTCAGCTTTCCTTTTATAAAAAGTGTGTTCATTGCCAGCAATTTTGTTACGCTTACTAAAACAGCAGACACAGAAGACTGGCAGGATGTTATTCCTTCAGTAAAACAATTTTTAAAAGATTACCTGGAAAACGGCGGCCCTGTTATTAATGAAGATGAAGTGGCTAAAGTTAAACAGGATACAGGCAATATTATTTTAAGTGATGATACTGATGTTGTAAAACGCATTAAAGAACTGTTGGATAATTATGTTCGTCCCGCAGTTGAAATGGATGGTGGTGCTATTCAGTTTAAAAATTATGATGATGGTATAGTAAGCCTGATGTTGCAGGGAAGCTGCAGTGGTTGCCCTTCATCAATGGTTACACTTAAAGCAGGCATTGAAGGCATGATGAAGCGAATGATACCCGAAGTAAAAGAGGTGGTTGCTGAAGCCGAATAATTAAGCCGGTTAAATTTTTTGAACGCTAAGTATAAAACTTGGCGTTTTTTATTGCTTATAGTTGGTTTGGTCGTTATTTTTTTGTTTTATGTCCAATTTAAAATTACAGCAGTTTTATATTGCATTACTTTGAAAACGGTGATAAAATATTTTTAATGCTTCACAATTCATCAGGTAAGCCTGGTTATAAATATCCCTTTTATTTTGCGTTGCTGATTTCTGTGTGCCTGTTCGCCTGTAATTCAAAAGAAAAAGACAAATCCCCGCAAAAACAACCTCCGCCCATTGTTGATGTTATAGTTACAAAACCACAGGTTGTTACAAATACCATCGAAGCCAATGGTACTGTTGTAGCAAATGAATATGTTGAATTGCATCCTGAAGCCACAGGCAGAATAACTTATCTAAATGTTCCTGAAGGAAAATTTATTACAAGAGGAACTGTAATTGCGCGCATAAACGATGAAGACCTTGTTGCCAACTTAAACAAAAGCAAGGCTGCACTTAAACTTGCACAGGATTATGTTGAACGGCTGAAACCATTGCTTTCTGTACAGGGAATAAACCAGGCAGATTATGATGTTGCCGCAAACGCTGTTATCAGCAACCAGGCCGATATTCAATATACAGAAGCTTTGATTGATAAAACAGTTATTCGTGCTCCTTTTGACGGCGTGGTTGGTTTAAGGCAGGTTAGCATTGGCGCTTATGTAAGCAATGCTGATATTATTGCCACCATGCAACAGGTGAATAATTTGAAAATGGATTTTACTGTTCCTGAAGAATATGGAAAATTTGTAAGCACCGGTTCAACAGTGCAGGTTACGTTGGATGCTACCAATGATACATTAAAGCATAAGGCAACGGTTATAGCAATAGAGCCACAGGCAAATACCGTTACCCGTAATTTAAAAATCCGCGCGATACTTCAGGACAATACAAAAGCAAACCCTGGCGCTTTTGTAAAAGTATATTTTGAACAAGGCGAATCAAGGCAAAGCATACTTGTTCCAACAAACTGCATTATTCCAAGCGATATAAACAAGCAGCTTATTTTGGTAAAGCATGGTAAAGCCCAATTCACAGATGTAACTACAGGCGTTCGTTTGCAAAGCACTGTTGAAATAACAAAAGGTGTGTCTGCCGGAGATACTGTAGTAGTAACGGGTGTTTTATTTGCAAAAGATAAAAAGCCTGTGAAAGTGCGTAAGGTGCTGAACATACAACAGGCGAAGGAAAACCAGTAAATATTCAAACCGTTCTTCAATCAATCCTTCTATTCTCAGCGTTTATTTCTTTGTTATTTTTATTGAATGAAAAGAACACAATTGCTTGGCCTGCTGTTATGTTTTTTTATACAGCCGTTATACTTTGCTTATGCAAATGATGAACACCCCACATTACAGATAGGCACTTTAGCTCCTGATTTTAAATTGCCCGGTGTTGATGGAAAAACATATACGCTTGCTTCTTTTAAAAATGCAAATATTCTTGTAATAGTTTTTACATGCAATCATTGCCCTACTGCACAGGCTTACCAGGATCGCATTATTAAATTAACCGATGATTATAAGGATAAAGGCGTTGCCGTGATTGCCATTATGCCGAATGATCCGAAAGCTATCACACCCGGTGAATTGAATTATACCGATCTCGGCGACAGTTTTAAAGAAATGAAGATCCGTGCTAAAGAAAAGCATTTCAACTTTCCTTACTTATATGACGGCGAAACACAATCAACTGCCAAAGCTTATGGTCCTGTTGCAACGCCACATGTTTTCATTTTTGATAAAGAAAGAAAACTGCGCTATGAAGGCAGGATTGATGATGTTGAAAAGCCCACTAAAACACCAACTACATATGATACCCGCAATGCGATAGAAGCTTTATTAAATAACAAAGAAGTTCCGGTTACTTCAACAAAAGTTTTTGGGTGTTCAATAAAATGGGCAGAGAAAGAAAGCTGGATCGATAAAGCAAAAACAGAATGGGCAAATGAGCCTGTAAGCCTGGATACAATAGATGTAAACGGAATTACTGAACTGGTAAAAAACAATTCTGATAAATTAAGATTGATAAATGTCTGGGCAACCTGGTGTGGCCCGTGCGTTGCTGAGTTCCCTTCTTTTGTAGGTATTAACCGCATGTACCGCAGCCGCGATTTTGAATTTATATCTATTAGTGCAGATGATCCTGACAAGAAGGATAAAGCATTACAGTTTTTGAAAAAGCAACAGTCATCTAATAAAAATTATATTTTCAATATGGATGACAAGTATAAACTGATAGATGCATTGGATTCTACATGGAAAGGCGAACTGCCTTACACCATTCTTGTTGAGCCCGGCGGTAAAATCGTTTATAAAAACAATGGCGGCATTGATGAAGCTGAGCTAAAAAAAGCCATCGTTGATGATAAATATATCGGCAGGTATTATTGATTTGCCTGCCATATCTTTTGAAAAGCTTGATGTAATTTTATTGTATTACCATAAACAACTTACCACTTTTATAAATTTGATAAAAAGAATGTGCTCTTTTTTGAAGTCAGAAGAAATCATCTCATTCTTTTAAGTATTTATCCTTACCTGAAAGATATTTTAAAGAGTAAATATTATCAGGAGCTATATTTCATCTCAACATTTTTCTGTTTCGTATCATAATATTTTTATAGCATTCTTTTTGAAAGAATTTACACTTGCATAAATAGATTTGCCGATGATAAAGAATGTAAGTAGCAATGAAAGTTCATTCACTATTTACCATTCCCTATTCACTATAAGATGAACATTTCTGAACTATCGCTCAAGCGGCCTGTATTTGCAACGGTGATGAACATCATGATCATCGTGTTCGGTGTTACAGGCTTTACCTTTCTTGCAGTAAGAGATTATCCTGCTATCGATCCCGCAGTAGTTACAGTAAGCACTTCATATACTGGTGCGAATGCAGATATTATCGAAAGCCAGATAACAGAACCGCTGGAAAAACAGATCAATGGCATTCCCGGCATCAGAACACTTACATCTTCAAGTACATTAGGCAGCAGCCAGATAACAGTCGAATTTAACCTGGGTGTTGACCTGGAAGCTGCAGCCAGTGATGTGCGTGATAAAGTCAGCCAGGCCGCACGCAGCTTACCACAGGATATAGATGCGCCGCCGGTGGTATCAAAAGCAGATGCGAACAGTGATCCTATTTTAATTCTTGCATTGCAAAGTCCTACCAAAAGTTTACTGGAGTTAAGTGATTATGGCGAGAATGTTCTGCAGCAGCAATTTCAAACAATCAATGGTGTAAGTTCTGTTGGTTTGTTTGGCCAGAAACGTTATGCCATGCGGCTTTGGCTTAACCCTGATAAGATGAACACTTACAATGTTTCATTCACTGATATATCAGACGCATTGAACCGCGAGAACATAGACCTGCCACCGGGAAAAATTTATGGGAGCAACACAGAACTAACTATAAGAACCGTTGGCAGGCTTACAACAGAACAGCAATTCCGTGATCTGATCATTCGGGAAGACAGTACGGGCATTGTACGTTTAAGTGATGTTGCAACGGTTGAATTAGGCGCAGAAACCTACGAACAAAGCTGGATGTATAATGGTGTAAATGCAGTCGGTTTGTATGTGATTCCGCAACCAGGTGCAAATAATATTGCCATTGCCGATGAATTTTATAAACGGCTTGCCGATATTCAAAAATCAAGTAAAAGCGATATACAGCTAAAAGTATTAATTGATAATACGGTAAACATCCGCAACTCACTTGCCGAAGTAAAGGAAACACTTATCATTGCGTTCATACTTGTTGTGCTGGTAATATTTATTTTCTTTCGTAACTGGTTAATTGCAATACGCCCGCTGATAGATATTCCCATCTCGCTTATCTCCACTTTTTTCATTATGTACATTGCAGGGTTTACCATCAATGTATTAACTCTGCTTGGTATTGTACTCGCAACAGGTTTGGTGGTTGATGATGGCATTGTTGTAACAGAAAATATCTTCAGAAAATTAGAAGGTGGCTTGCCTATCCGCAAAGCAGCATTGGAAGGAAGTAAAGAAATTTTCTTCGCTGTTGTTTCAACATCACTTACACTGGCTATTGTATTTCTGCCGGTGATTTTTCTCGAAGGATTTATCGGAAGGTTGTTCCGTGAATTTGGAGTAACACTTGCCTGCGCCGTTTTAATATCAGCGTTTGTATCGCTTACTATAACACCTGTATTAAATGTTTATTTAACAGGGAAAAAAGTTGGTCATGGAAAATTTTATGAACGCACCGAACCGTTTTTCAGGGGTATGGAAAATGGTTATAAAAGATTGCTTGAGGGGTTTATGAAAGTGCGCGGAGTTGCATTTGTTATAATAGCAATCTGTGGTGTAATAATCTGGTTAACGATGAGTAACCTGCAAAGCGAAATTGCCCCGCTTGAAGACCACAGCACCATCCGTTTTAATGTTACCGCGCCTGAAGGAACCAGTTATCCTTACATGCAAAAAATAACAGACCAGATAAGCAATTATTTATATGACTCAGTTCCTGAAAGGGATTTTGTTTTTGCAAGAACACCGGGAAATGGTGCAACTAATTCATCACAGCCGCGCATAGGTTTGATAGATCCAAAAGAAAGAAACAGAACACAGGATCAGATTGCCAATGATCTGCAGAAAAAAATGAACCGGTTTAATGATGCAAGAATTTTTGCAACGCAGGATCAAACCATTGCTGTAGGTTCAGGATCACGAGGTGGTTTGCCGGTACAATATGTTTTGGAGAATATGGATTTTGATAAACTGAAAGAAGTAATTCCTAAGTTTCTGGATGCGGCAAGACAGGATCCGACTTTTTCCAATGTTGATGTGAATTTGAAATTCAATCGCCCTGAAATACAATTATCCGTTGATCGAATGAAAGTAAAAGACCTTGGCTTGTCAACAGAAGATGTTATTGCAGCTGTACAGGCTGCATTCAGCGGAGGCAGGCTTGCTTATTTTATAATGGGCAGCGATCAGTACCAGGTGATTGCGCAGGTTGATCACTCAGACAGAAATAAGCCGGTAGATATTTCGCGTTTATATGTGCGCAATGCAAGCGGAGAAAATATTCCTTTGAGTTCTGTAGTTAATTTGGTTGAAAGCAGCAGCCCGACTACATTGTACCACTTCAACCGGTATAAAGCAGCAACTATTTCTGCTTCGCTTGCAGAAGGCAAAACTATCGGCGATGGCATTAAAGCCATGCAGGCAATTGCTGATAAAACATTGGATGAAAGTTTTCAAACAGCTTTAAGCGGGCCATCGAGAGATTATGCAGAAAGTTCATCTAATATCGGCTTTGCTTTTACGCTTGCACTGTTACTGATCTATTTAATTCTTGCAGCGCAGTTTGAAAGTTTTCTGGACCCATTCACCATTATGTTTACTGTTCCCCTGGCGTTGGCTGGCGCGTTACTAAGCTTATGGGTTTTCGGTCAAACATTAAATATCTTTTCTGAGATTGGAATGATCATGCTGATTGGCCTTGTAACCAAGAACGGAATCTTAATTGTTGAGTTTGCCAATCAGAAAAGAGAAACGGGGATGAATAAACATGAAGCAGTAATTGAAGCGGCGAATCAGCGTTTGCGCCCGATATTAATGACAAGCCTTGCAACATCATTGGGTGCTTTGCCCATTGCGTTGAATCTTGGCGCATCGGCAAGCAGCCGTGTGCCTTTAGGAATTGTTGTGGTAGGAGGAATTTTATTCTCGCTGATATTAACGCTGTTCGTAATCCCGGCTATGTATTCATTCATATCGGGTAAACACAAAGCACATAAAACAGAGATAAGCGAATAACATAATTTGGAAATTTTTGATTTCGGAATTTTGAAATTGTTTCTATGAGAATCATCGACGCTCACCAACATTTCTGGAAATACAACAGCAAAGATTTTGATTGGATAACGGATGATATGTCTGTAATACGAAAAGATTTTTTGCCAGGTGAACTTCTATCCATTTATCAAGCAAACAATGTAGAAGGTTGCATTGCAGTGCAGGTAAATCAAGCAGAAAATGAAAATGATTTCTTTTTAATTGTTGCAAACCAGTTCGATTTTATAAAAGGCATTGTTGGCTGGGTTGATTTAATGGCTTTTGATATTGAAGACAAACTTGCATACTGGCATCAGTTCAAAAAAATAAAAGGCTTCAGGCATATTTTACAGGGAGAAAAAGATCGCGCGCTAATGTTGCAATCGTCATTTAAAAATGGAGTTACAGCTTTAAAGAAATTTGATTTCACTTATGATATCCTGATCTTTCCAGATCAATTGCAATATGCTTTAGAACTTGTAAATCTTTTCCCTGATCAGAAATTTGTAATAGATCATCTTGCAAAACCTTATATAAAATCAGGTGAAATTGATCAGTGGAAAAAAAATATAGAGCCATTCAAACAATATGAAAATGTGTTTTGCAAAATTTCCGGAATGGTAACTGAAGCGGACTGGAAAAATCACTCGCCTGAAACATTCAAGCCTTATCTTGACGTTGTTACAGAAACTTTCGGTACAAATAAAATAATGTTCGGTTCCGATTGGCCGGTTTGTTTGGTTGCAGCTTCTTATGAAAAAGTTTTAAATATTACTCAACATTATTTTTCCTCTTTTTCATCCAGTGAAAAAGAAAATATCTTTTATAACAACGCAATTGAGTTTTATAGTTTGTAGAGTGTTATACAAATAATAATCATTCAAACAAACAATTACCTTTTGCACTATACTTTTACATCTTAAAATTTAATTTTTAATTATGGCAGCAACAAAAGCATATGCAGCGCAAACCGCTCAATCACCCATGGCACCATGGAGTTTAGATAGAAGAGAGCCAACACCACACGATGTTGAAATAGATATTTTATACTGCGGCGTTTGCCACAGCGATTTGCATACTGTTCGTAATGAATGGGGCGGAACAGTTTATCCGGCCGTTCCCGGCCATGAAATTGTTGGTCGCGTTACAAAGGTTGGTGATCATGTAAAAAGATTTAAAGTCGGCGATCTTGCCGCTGTTGGCTGCCTGGTTGATAGCTGCCGCGAATGTGCCAATTGTAAACAAGGCCTTGAACAATATTGCCTTGTTGGAATGGTAGGCACTTATAACGGTAAAGACAAATACAACGGCGGCGTTACGTATGGTGGTTACAGCAAACAGATCGTGGTTACAGAAGACTTCGTTTTAACCGTTTCAGGCAAACAGCCTTTGGAAGGCATTGCGCCGTTGCTTTGCGCAGGCATTACTACTTATTCTCCACTCAGGTATTGGAAAGTTGGCAAAGGAACAAAGGTTGGCGTTCTTGGCCTTGGTGGTTTAGGCCATATGGGTGTAAAGCTTGCAGCATCTTTTGGCGCTGAAGTTACCATGCTCAGCCATTCACCATCGAAAGAAGCAGATGCAAAGAGATTGGGTGCGCACAATTTTGTTCTTACAAAAGATGAAAGCCAGGTAGCTAAAATGAACGGATATTTCGATTTCATTTTGGATACAGTTTCTGCCGAACACGATTACAATTTGTACCTGAACCTGCTTGGCACAAACGGTACGATGGTTTGTGTTGGTGCTCCGCCGACGCCTGCTCAAATTCCTGCGTTCAATTTGATTTTTGGAAGAAGAAGCATTGGTGGTTCTTTAATCGGCGGTATTCCCGAAACACAGGAAATGCTTGATTATTGCGCGGCAAATAATATTGTATCTGATGTTGAAGTGATAGATATAAAAGATATCAATGAAGCTTACGAACGCATGCTTAAAGGCGATGTGAAATACAGGTTTGTAATTGATATGGCTACTTTGTAAAAGGCACCGGCGAAATCAAAATAAGTAACAGTGGGCACATTGTTAACAACAGCAAAATCCTGTTTAACAAAACAGAAATGCTAACTATTATTCGGATTTTTTGCCGCTTAGCCTTACATTTGCGCAAAATTTAAAAAAGCTTAAAATTTATACTTTTTTATGGCTACAGGTAAGGTAAAACAAATTATCGGTGCGGTGGTTGATGTATATTTTCCGGGCGGTTCTTTACCAGAGATATACAATGCCCTGGAAATTAATCGTCCAAACGGTAAACTTGTGTTGGAAGTACAGCAGCATCTTGGTGAAGACAGTGTGCGCACAATTGCAATGGATGGAACCGAAGGCCTTGTACGCGGCACAGATGTGACAGACACCGGTAAAGCAATTGCAATGCCTGTTGGCGAAGCCATTCATGGCCGTTTATTTAATGTTACCGGCGATGCAATTGATGGATTACCTCCTGTAGATAAAGCCGGTGGCCGTGCTATTCACGCTTTACCTCCTGCTTTTGAAAATCTTTCCACTGCAAGCGAAATTTTATTTACCGGTATTAAGGTTATCGACCTTATCGAGCCTTATGCAAAAGGTGGTAAGATCGGTTTGTTTGGCGGTGCAGGTGTAGGTAAAACTGTATTGATCCAGGAATTGATCAACAATATTGCAAAAGGTTATGGTGGCCTTTCTGTATTTGCAGGTGTGGGTGAAAGAACACGTGAAGGAAATGACCTGCTACGTGAAATGATCGAAGCCGGTATTATGAAATACGGCGACGGTTTTAAACACAGCATGGAAGAAGGCGGATGGGATTTGACGAAGGTTGACATGAACGGACTAAAAGATTCACGCGCAACATTCGTATTTGGACAAATGAACGAACCTCCGGGTGCACGTGCCCGTGTGGCTTTAAGCGGATTAACTATTGCTGAATACTTCCGTGATGGTGATGGTACAGGTAAAGGAAGAGATATTCTTTTCTTTGTTGATAATATCTTCCGTTTTACACAGGCAGGTTCTGAGGTATCAGCATTGCTGGGACGTATGCCTTCAGCCGTAGGTTACCAGCCAACATTGGCAACAGAAATGGGTTTGATGCAGGAAAGAATCACTTCAACCAAAAATGGTTCTATTACTTCTGTTCAGGCAGTTTATGTACCTGCAGATGACTTGACCGATCCGGCTCCTGCCACTACGTTCGCTCACCTCGATGCAACAACTGTATTAAGCCGTAAGATTGCCGACTTAGGTATTTATCCTGCGGTTGATCCGTTGGATTCAACTTCAAGAATTCTTACTCCGGCAATTGTTGGCGATAAACATTACAATACAGCAAACAACGTAAAACTAATCTTACAGCGATATAAAGAATTACAGGATATTATCGCCATTCTCGGTATGGATGAATTGAGTGAAGAAGATAAATTGGTAGTTAGCCGCGCCCGTCGTGTTCAGCGTTTCTTATCTCAGCCTTTTCATGTGGCAGAAGCATTTACCGGTTTGAAAGGTGTATTTGTAAGCATAGATGATACCATCCGCGGATTTAACATGATCATGGATGGTGAAGTAGATGAATATCCTGAATCTGCTTTCAATCTTGTTGGTACAATTGAAGATGCAATTGAAAAAGGTAAAAAACTGATTGAACAGGCAAAGGGATAAGAGCCTCCATCCCCTGAAGGGGAGAAGGAAACGTTCTTTAAAATAAAATTATTCACTTCTTAAGTCCCTTTAGGGATTTAGGGCAAATATTCCCCTTTAGGGGATAGGGTATGACTTTAGAAATATTAACGCCGGAAACAAAATTATACAGCGGAGATGTGTACGGTATTCAGTTGCCGGGTATTGAAGGATCTTTTGAAATTCTTGATAAGCATGCACCATTGGTTGCAGCTTTAGGCAAGGGTAATATTAAGATCTTAAAGTCAAAAACAGATACTGCGAATTATAAAATTGAAAGCGGTTTTGTAGAAGTGCTGAATAACAAAACAACCGTTTTGGTTGAAGGCGCTACCGAATAGTTGGTTTAACATGAGAAAAATGACAAAGTCCCGTTTTATGCGGGACTTTTTTATTGTATGGGCTAATTCAATTCTGCCTTTAAGAATTTTGCTGTATGGCTTTCTTTGTTCCTGATCAATTCTTCAGGCGTTCCTTCAAACAAAATTCTGCCACCGCCATCACCACCTTCAGGGCCAATATCAATTATGTGATCGGCAACTTTTATAACATCAAGATTGTGCTCGATAACAAGTACAGTGTTGCCGCGGTCAACCAGTTTGTTCAATACATCCAGTAAATGTTGAATGTCTTCAAAATGTAAGCCTGTTGTAGGTTCATCCAGAATATAAAATGTTTTTCCTGTATCACGTTTGGATAATTCAGTTGAAAGTTTAACACGTTGCGCCTCGCCGCCGCTTAACGTAACGGCGCTTTGCCCGAGCGTGATATATCCCAGTCCTACTTCTTCCAGCACTTTTATTTTGCGATAGATATAAGGAACAGATTGAAAAAATTCAACAGCTTCTTCAACTGTCATATTCAACACATGTGAAATTGATTTGCCTTTATAGCGAATCTCCAATGTTTCGCGGTTGTATCTTTTGCCATTACATTTTTCGCAAGGCACATAAACATCAGGCAAAAAATTCATTTCAATTACACGCATGCCGCCACCTTCGCACACATCACAGCGGCCGGTTTTAACATTGAATGAAAAACGGCCTGCATTATAGCCACGGATCTTCGCTTCAGGAACTGATGCAAATAATGTTCTTATATCTGTGAAAAAACCACAGTAGGTTGCCGGATTACTGCGTGGCGTTCTGCCAATTGGTGATTGATCAATCTCAATTACTTTATCAATATTTTCCAAACCTTTTATGCTCTTAAATTCAAGCGGCATCATTTTCGAATCATATGCATGCTTAGATAGGATCGGATATAATGTTTCATTAATCAATGTAGATTTTCCACTACCGCTTACGCCCGTAACAACAATAAATTTCCCCAACGGAAATTCAGCATCCACATTTTTAAGATTGTTCCCTTTAGCGCCTTTCAATACTAACTTTTTCCCATTGCCTTTTCTGCGTTCTTCCGGAATGGCGATCGTATGTATCCCGTTGAGATATCCTGCTGTAAGTGTATCCAGCTTCAACATATTTTTAGGTGTTCCTTCAGCTACAATTCTTCCGCCATGATAACCTGCTTTCGGACCAATATCAATTAAATGGTCAGCCGCAAGCATAATGTCTTTATCATGTTCAACCACCAACACACTGTTACCAATATCGCGCAGGTTTTGCAATGCAGTTATCAAACGATGATTATCCCTTTGATGCAAACCAATGGATGGTTCATCCAAAATATATGTGATGCCTTGCAGTTGCGAACCAATCTGCGTTGCCAAACGAATGCGCTGGCTTTCGCCTCCGCTTAATGTTTTAGAGGAACGATTTAACGTGAGATAAGTTAAACCAACATCTAACAGGAAAACAAGTCGTTCACGTATTTCTTTGATCACATCTTTTCCAATGGTTCTTTGTTTGTTGCTTAACCGTAATTCTATTCCATCAATCCATGCATACAATTTATCCAGGTTCATTTCGCTTAATTGCGAAATGCTTTTTCCATCAACTAAAAACCAAAGGCTTTCTCTTTTTAAACGCGCGCCATTACAGGTGGGGCAACTTTTAAGCGTCATATATTTTTGCACCCAATCCCGCAAAACTTCTGTGCTGTATGAAGAAGAGAACCATCTTTTCAGCATAGGAATAATGCCTTCATAACTTCCTGTGTATTCATTCGGCACGGTTTCATCATCAGGATTTACTTCGAGCGAAGCATTAACGTTTTTATCACCAAACAATAATAAGTTCAAATGTTCTTCCGGTAATTTATTTACAGGAACATCCATTTTTATCTTATTTTTTTTTGGCGAATGTTTCTGCCTGTTGAAACACACTTGCGTCTCTTTCTTCACCTAACGGTACGATAGCGCCTTCACGAACTGTTTTTGATTTATCAGGCAACACTAAATCTATATCAATTGTAAAAACGCTTCCAAGTCCTTTACATGTTGGGCATGCACCGTAAGGCGAGTTGAATGAAAACGAATTGGGCGATGGTTCTTCATACGAAAGCCCGGTGTCTTCACACATCAGTTGCTTGCTGTACGATATAATTTTGTTCTCACCTTCAACATCAACAAACATTAAATCTTTGCCCATCTTTAATGTTTGCTGTACACTTTGACTTAAACGTGTTCTGAAACCATCATCTACTTTTAATCTGTCAACCACCACTTCTATATCGTGAATTTTATAGCGGTCAACCTGCATCTTTGCTGTTATGTCTTTTATCTCACCATCCACACGAACTTTTACAAAACCTTTCTTTCTTATCTCTTCAAATAATTCACGGTAATGCCCTTTTCTTCCGCGAACCAGCGGCGCCAGTAATGAGATCTTTTTGTTATTGAATTTTTGAAAGATATTATTTACAATTTCCTCTTCGCTCCACTTCACCATTTTTTTACCGGTGTTATAACTGAAAGCTTCTCCAATGCGCGCATACAGCAATCGCATGAAATCGTATATCTCTGTAACTGTTCCAACCGTTGAGCGTGGGTTTTTATTTGTAGTTTTTTGTTCGATGGAAATAACAGGAGAAAGGCCTGTTATTTTATCAACATCAGGCCTTTCCATTTCGCCAATGAACTGACGCGCATAAGCACCGAAAGTTTCCATGTAACGACGCTGGCCTTCTGCATAAATGGTATCAAAAGCCAGCGAAGATTTTCCGCTGCCGCTGATACCTGTTATAACAACCAGCTTATTTTTTGGAATAATGATATCAATGTTTTTCAGGTTGTGTGCACGCGCGCCGTAAACTTCTATGGATTCATCAGGCTGTGCTTCAATTTGCTCTTTCATCTCAACAAATGTAACAACAATGAATTTTAAAAGTTTGTTGAATAATTATAGATTGCGGCTTTTATTTTTTATGCTTGAATCAATTAAAAGAAAAGCTTCTTTACTCAATTATAAATTTGGCTTTATTAATAAACAGTTTGGCAGTAAGAATTTCAAACTCTTAGATGTAGGATGTGGTAATCATAGTCCATCAAAAACAAAATTTATTTTTCCCAATTGCGAATATTACGGACTGGATTTAGATAAAACCTATAACAATGATTCAAAAGATTTTGAAGTAACAAAAGAGTTCTACGAGCTTGACCTTACAAAACTTGATTATTCAATAATACCTGATAATTATTTTGATTTTATACGAATGGCGCACGTAATTGAACATTTGTATAACGGGGATGAAGTTTTAAGAAAATTGTTACCCAAGCTAAAAAAAGGTGGCTTTTTTTATATCGAATATCCCGGCAAAAAAAGCCTGTCGTTGCCGGGCATGCATGGTACACTTAATTTTCATGATGACCCTACACATGTCAGAGTTTATTCAGTGCAGGAATTACAAAAAGTCTTTGAAGTTGGTGGTTGTAAAGTTCTAAGAAGTGGAACAAGAAGAAATCCCTGGAATATTCTCGCAATGCCTGCAAGGGCTGTTGGTTCATTAATAAAAGGTAAAAAGCTGGAAGCAAATATTTTTTGGGATATAACCGGATTTGCTGAATACTTGTTTGTGCAAAAAAACAAATAAAAAAGCCAGCATTTTTGCTGGCCTTTTTTATAGTGATTTATAAATTTTATTTACCTAATTGACCATCTATTTTAACTACCTGAGCTGCAGTTAAAGCAACATTATAAATTCTTATTTCATCAATTACTCCGTTAAAGAAGAAAGGATAATCAGGTCTTCCGGTTTTTTCCTATATTAAGCGGATCGCTATTAGGAGTAAACGTAGCTGTTGAAACTAACTTATTCACTAAAACATCATTTAGATATAATTTACCAACACGGCCATCGTAAGTATAAACTAATTTATACCAGGTGTTTAAATTAAGCAGATTTTGTGGGCTGCCAACGCCATTTGATTGAAATTGACCGTCTCCATAGGTTCCGTAAAAATCTCCTGTATTATTGTAGCCTAAAAAATAATCCCCGTTTGTTTGATCATCTGTTCCTTTCATAAGTATTCTTGATTGAACACCTGGCCCGGTATAATAACCTTTGGGCTTAAATAAAGCAACAAGGCTGATTTTTGAAGTAGGGTTCAAAGAACTGGAATTAGGCGCCTGCATATAGCTGCTGAATCCATTAAAGTAACATGCATTTTTGGGCCTGCTCATGTAATCAGTATCTAATGTTACATTGAATGCAGTAAGATGATTATTGTTGCCGCTGTAATCTGCTGTATTGCCCCTGGTAAATTTATACCAGGCAACAAGATTGGCGTTACTAATTGTGGTAGTTGAATTTGAAACATCATCAGCATTTAAACTGGTTGTAACATCTGCTTGTTTTGTGCAGGAAATAAATTGCATTGAAAGTACTGCAATGCCTATTAGGGCAGCGATGGTTTTAGTTTTTGATTTCATATGTGTTTGTTTAAAATTGGTTGCATTGAAATTTGCGTAGTTCTTATTTGCAGCAGGGTTAATTAAATTAAACAAGTCATAGTATTTATAAGCAGACTTTTCTAATCTTCTCCAAGTTCGATTGCAACATCGACTACCTGGTCTTGAGTTAAATCAATATTATAAATTCTTATTTCATCAATTACACCGTTAAACCAATAAGGGTAATCTGATCTGCCAGTTACACCAACTCTTAAAAAATCACTATTAGGAGTAAAAGCGGCTGTAGAGTTAGTCTGGTTCACCAAAGTTCCATTTATATATAGTTTTCCGATGCTTCCATCATAAGTATAAATTAATTTATACCAGGTATTCAACTGAAGAGAATTATCAGCAGTGATAACACCGTTTGATTGATGTTGATTATCGCCGTAGGTGCCATAAAAACTTCCTGTGTTATAAAATCCTAAAAAATAAACTCCGTTTGATTGGTCATCTGCACCCTTCATTAATATTCTTGATGCACTACCTGAACCGGTATAATAACCTTCGGGCTTAATTAAAGCAGCAAGTGTAATTTTTGAAGGACTTAAAGAATTAGAATTAGTTGCCTGCATGTAGCTGTTAAATCCATTAAATGCATATGCGTTATTAGGCCTGCCTTTATAATCAGTAGTTGGCGTCGCATTGTAAGCTGTAAGATGATTATTACTATCGCTATAATCAGCCGTATTGCCATTTGTAAACTTATACCATGCAACAAGATTTTCTTTTGCTGTAACAGTTTTTAAATCAGGATTCGTTGAAGTATTTTCTTTTTTACATGCAACTAATTGTATAAGTAATAATAAACAGGGAAAATAGAGTTTAGGTTTCATTCTTGTAATTAGGTTTGGTTTAAACTTGGCTGCGAAAGTATAAATTTTTTGAGTAATTGTAATTATAGTCAAATATTTTTAAGAGAATGGCCGGTTTAAATAAACCGGCCATTCTCTTAAACTTAAATATTAAAATTATTTATTTTCCCATGTCTTTTGAAATTTGGCCAACGGCACCCGCATCATAAGCGCGGTTATAAATTCTTATCTCATCTATTATCCCATGAAACCAATAAGGATAACCAGGATTTTCAGTTTTGCCAATATATAAATCATCGTTGTTTGGGGTAAAGCCTGAACTGGCATTATAACTTGTACCTTTTAATTCTCCGTTTACATACAGTTTGCCAACCTTATTCGTATCAACGGTATAAACAATAGTGTACCATCTGTTTTTCTGAATAAAGTCAGAAGAGTTTGTGTCTCTGACACCAACAGAGTTAAACTGGTTATTTCCATATGTACCGTAGAAGCTTTCCATACTATCTGCTACAGAGCCTGTATTGTCGCCGGAAAGATAATCGTCGAAACCAAGAAAATAAACTCCATCAGATTGATCCTGAAAACCTTTTTGTAAAATTCTGTTTGCATGATATTGGCCCCTGTAAAATCCTAATGTATTTACTGTAGCTGCCAACGTTATTCCATGCTGGCCGTTTAAAGAAGTACTGTTCGGTACAACCATATATCCGCTGCTCCCGTCAAAGTAATAACCAGAGTTTGGTGTACCATCTTTTCCCGAAGCCGGCGTTGCAGAGTTAAGGCTTACATTGTTGCCATAACTGCTATGGTCTAAAACATCGCCGTTAAAAGTATACCAGGCAACCAATGATGTTCTTGTAATAGCATTATCTTCTGAACTGCTTTGTAAAGAACTGGTGGTTGTTGCGGTTTTGCTGCAAGAGCATGCTAACATAACTGTAGCTAATACAAGGAAATTAGTGTTAATAGATTTCATAGAACTTGTTTTGAGTTAAAATTTAAGCATCTAATTTAATTAATGATTTAATAAAACCAACTATTTTCTGAATTAAAAGATTATGAACTAACCCGTTGGCGGAGCTGGTTTGATATTAACCACATAGAAACTAAAGGTTATAAGAGAGCTTATTTTGATGAATTATTATCATTATATAACCGGTATTTCTACCATTTAACGAACGGGTAAACAGGGAGTTTATATCGAAGAAATTAACCTGCGGGCGATGCCATTAAGCTAATCATAACGTATGGTGTTACAGAATGGCTACCTGCAGGCAAAGGCATCCGTACGATATAGTAACAGCTACCCTGGTGCAACCAGGGTACGTTCAACATACGTTCATCCTTCGTCTTTGCTGCGTCTTTTTACGGGAAATGATAAGGGAAATAAGAAAGAGAAAAACAGGGCATTGGTTAGCAAAATAAACACAAAACCTGCAAAAAATCATAGGATATCTCCTGGCGTAAACATGACGGCTTAACTTAATGGCATTGGCCTGCGTCAATTAAAAATAGCAAATTGTTACAAAAGGCTAACAAGTCCAATAAGATTATGGAATAATGATAACAGTTAAATTTCTTTTTCGTTTTATCTCTTATAAAAAAATCGCCTGATGAATTAAACTATACATTATCTATTCCTAAATTCTATCGTTCTAATAGGAATTTTGCGCGCATAGCCTTACATTCGCGCAAAATTTAAAAAAATCGCCCATGGAAGTTGTAAAAAACATCGTTTGGCATAACGCCACCATCACCAAAGATGATCGTCACCGCATGAACGGTCATAAATCTGCTATTCTCTGGTATACAGGCCTTTCAGGCGCCGGAAAATCAACGCTTGCAAATAAAGTTGAAGAGAAATTGTTTGAAAGAGGTTACCATACTTATGTGCTTGATGGCGACAATATCCGCATGGGTTTAAATAAAGGCCTTGGCTTTACTGCTGAAGACCGCAAAGAAAATATCCGCAGAATCGGCGAAGTAGCCAAACTGTTTGTTGATGCGGGCGCATTGGTTTCTACTGCTTTCGTTTCTCCTTATAATGAAGACCGTGAAATGGTTCGTAAGCTGGTGAAAGAAGGAGAATTTATCGAAATTTATGTTTCCGCTTCACTTGATGTTTGCGAAACCCGCGATACAAAAGGGTTATATAAAAAGGCCCGTGCCGGAGAAATCAAAAACTTTACCGGTATCAGTGATCCTTACGAAGCTCCTTTGGATGCGGAACTTACGGTAGACACAGGTAGCCAAACGCTTGACGAAAGCGCTGATGTTGTATTGAATTATCTTGAAGAAAACGGCTACATCGAGAAAGCATAATTATTCACCAACAAAAAATTATATACATGAACCAACCACACGGCGGGACACTGGTAAACAGAATTGCTGAAGGAGCACATAAAGAAGAACTTGAGGCAAAAGCAAAAAATCTTTTCCAGCTAACAATTGAAGACCGTTATGGTGCTGATGTTGAAATGATTGCCATTGGCGCATTCAGCCCGATAACCGGTTTTATGGGCAAAGCTGATTGTGAATCAGCAATTGAAAATATGAAATTAACGAACGGCCTTGCGTGGGGTATTCCAATTCCTTTGCCTGCCGGCGACCAATACGATAACATTAAAGAAGGCGAAGAAATTGCTTTGTTGAATAAAGAAGGAAATGTTTTAGCCGTAATGACTGTTGATGAGAAATTTGAATTAGACCTCGACAATTTTGCACAAAAATGTTTTGGTACAACAGAAGATAAGCATCCGGGCGTTGCAGCTATTAAACGTGGTGGCAACAAATTCATTGCTGGTCCGCTCGAAATGGTGAACAGGCCTTTGCGTAAAGAAGACATTGCTGATAAATATTTCCTTGATCCTTCAGAAACACGTGCAGAATTTGAAAAACGTGGGTGGAATACCATCGTTGCATTTCAAACACGTAATCCTATTCACCGCGCACATGAATACCTGATCAAATGCGCTCAGGAAATTGTTGACGGCGCTTTGGTTCATCCTATTGTTGGCGAAACAAAAAGCGATGATATTCCTGCTCCGGTTCGTATGAAATGTTATGAAGTATTAATTGATAATTACTTCAATCCGGATAATACCAAATTAAGTGTGTTGCCAACAGCGATGCGTTATGCTGGTCCGCGTGAAGCCATCAATCATACACTAATCCGTAAGAATTATGGTTGCACACACATGATCATCGGCCGCGACCATGCAGGTGTTGGTAATTATTATGGCACTTACGATGCACAGAAAATTATGGATAAAGTTGGTCCTGAAATGGGCATGCAGATATTGAAGTTTGAAAATACTTTCTGGTGCAAAAACACTGAAAGCATGGCAAGCAGCAAAACAGCACCAAAGGATCCTGAAACTGTTTCTTTAAGTGGAACTAAAGTAAGAGAAATGTTGGCGAACGGTCAACGTCCACCTTCAGAATTTTCCCGTCCGTTAGTGGCTGATATTTTAATTGAATGGGCTACAAAAAAGGCAGAAGCAACTGCTTAAAATATAAAGTAGAATTTAATAAAAAAAGCTGTTCTGAAAAGAGCAGCTTTTTTATTTTAATGTCAAAAAGGTTTTATTATGCAAACTCTGCGTAATTGTTTTGTTTTAGCCAGCTTTCTACTTCGCCGTAATTAGCTATCATATCCTGCAAAACATCAGGGTTTAATTTTTTTGCGCCTGCTTTAACAGGTTGGCGCGAAACATTTAAAAAATCGGCTATCTTATTCATCGTTACATCCCAGTCAGCAAAATCTTCGTAACGTATTTTTATGTAATCCATATTATGAACCAGGTCTTCCAGCTTTTGGTTCTGACGAACGATACCATTCATCTTTTGCTTTAACGCATCAGTATTAACATTCAACTTAGATAAGCCTGAACGTTGTTCTTCATTATCTTCCTGGCTATGATAAATGCCTGTAGCACGTGCGCGCAGATCGCTCAATGCATTGCGTAAAATATTTTCGCGCAACAGCAATATTACCTTTACATTATTTTTTTTCAGGTAACCGATAAGTCCGGGCATGTATAGTGTTTGATAATACATGAACTTAAAACCCCTGGCTTTAAAATTCTCACCTTTTTTATTGGTAAAATATTTTTTTAAAAAATCCGGAAGGCGGAAATACGTTATAGGATAATTAAGAACGTAATTCAATTTTTTTGGAAGAAA
>JABDFS010000056.1:0-719 GCA_013286425.1 Bacteroidota bacterium | reverse complement strand
GTTCTCACTGAAGTAATCCCGAAAAGCGAAATGAAATATTTCATCGTCGCAAAAAAATTTCCGGATGCTTATTAAGCGATTTACTCAACAATGTTGAGCCTGTTCGTGGTAAAGTGAATATTACAAATTTGGTCATGCACAATTTATTTCAACGGTATGGAATTTCTATAAAGATAATACACTTGCGGTTACTTTAAAAAATGTGCGTATTTTTCTTTCATGGTAGTTTCCACCTGCTGATAATTTTCAACGCCATTTCTCCAGTTTTCTGAGCTAATCTTTCTAAGCTCAGGCTGCATTTCAATTTCTTCAACGCCTAAAAAATTAAAAACTTTATCCAGCATTGTTTGCCATTCTTCAAACTCTTCATACGCAAGCACAATGCGGTCTTTGCCTTCACTTAAACGCAGAATATTTGCGTTAATTGCTTCCAGTTCATCAACTCTTTTTTTCAGCAGGGCTGCATCAACATTTACTTTTTTATTTGCAAGCGATGCGTCTTCAGCAGAATGAAAAACACCGATCTTTCTTGCCCTGAAGCTAGACAATGCTTCGCGAAAGGTATTCTTTCTTATAAGTACGATAATTTTCAGGTCCCGGTCTTTCAAATAGTTCCAAACTGTGGGAAAATCTTTTGTATGGCCCATCATCAGCTTAAAGCCGCGAATGGCTTTTTCATCACGCGTACTGTAAAATTTTTTTATAAAATCAACACCCGA
>JABDFS010000055.1 GCA_013286425.1 Bacteroidota bacterium | reverse complement strand
ATAGATCTTGAGCTTGTTTTAAGCAGGATTGCAGAAAGCGACAGGCAGAACATCATCCATGCAATAGAAACGGCACTACAGCCATCATCCGGCGGTAAATACAATATAGAATTCACTATTATAAACACAACAAATAAGATTAACCGGAGAGTTATTGCTAAAGGAAAAGCTGTTTTTGATGAGAACAATAAATTTCAAAGATTCAGCGGCACACTGCAGGATATTACGCGTGAAAAAATTGCCAATGAAAAAATCTTTGAAGCAGAGGAACGCACAAGGCTTGCAGTTGATTCAGCAAACCTCGGCACGTTCGATGTGGATTATATCAGCGACACAATTGTTAACTCAAAAAGGTTACTGGAAATTTTTGGTCTTGATGCAGATGCACATCATGTTGATCTTATAAAAAGAATTTTACCGGAAGATCTGCCTGTTCGCAATAAGGCTTTTGAAAATGCTTTTAAAACAGGAATGCTTACTTACGAAGTAAGAATAGTATGGCCTGATGAATCTATACGCTGGATAAACGTACAGGGAAAAGTTTTACAAAGCGACAATAAAAAACCGCAGCGCATTTTAGGAACGATAAAAGATATAACGGAACAAAAAAAAGCTTTTACCATTTTACAGGAAAGTGAACAACAATTCCGCAATATTGTTAAGCAGGTTCCAATTGGTATAACTATTTTGAAAGGGACTGAGTTTGTTGTAGAAATGGCTAATAAAACTTATCTCGAAATAGTTGACCGTAAAGAAAGCGACTTTGTCGGCAAACCTTTATTCACTGTTTTGCCCGAGGTTAGAGATTTTGTTGAAGCATTGCTCATAAACGTTTATACTACGGGCATTCCTTATTATGGTTTTGAATTTCCTACAACCATTTATCGTCATGGTAAAAAAGAAATTGCTTATTTCAATTTTGTGTACCATCCTTTGCGCACTGAAGAAAACAGCATACATGGAATTATTGTTGTTGCTAATGATGTTACAGAAACAGTTAGTGCCAAACATAAACTTGCAGAAAGCGAAAAACAGTTTCGTAACCTCATCATGCAATCGCCGATACCTATGGCAATCTTCAGAGGTGAAGACCTTGTGATTGAACTTGCCAATGATGTGATGTTTAAAAATTTATGGAGAAAGAAACCGGAAGATGTGAATGGCAAAAAATTACTGGATGTATTTCCTGAATTGAAGCAACAGAAATATCCTGAGTTATTGAGAGAAGTTTTTACCACCGGCAAACCGCATTCAGAAGTTGAATCTGTTGGTTTCGTGCAGGGAGATGACGGCATGAAAAAATTTTATCTCGACTACGAGTATGCGCCTTTATTTGATGAAGACAAATCTGTTTACGGCATTATTATTACCGTAAATGATGTTACCGAAAAGGTAGAAGCAAGGCGTAAAGTAGAGGAGGCAGAAGAAAGAGCAAGGCTTGCTGTTAATGCAGGCGAATTAGGCGTGTATGAAATTGATCTGCTCACAAACAGGCTTTTTGGCGATGATCGTTTCTTTGAAATTTTTGGGCGTGATAATAATACAAGCTGGATTGAACTTAAGGAAGCATTATACAAAGATGATATACCGGTAAGAAACCGTGCTTTTAATATAGCTATGCAAACAGGACTGCTCGATTATGAAGGCCGTTTTACAAAAGAAAACGGATCGCTTAGCTGGATAAAAATAAAAGGAAGAGTGCTGTTTGATAATCAACTACCGGTAAAATTACTGGGCATTGTGGTTGATATAAGAAAGCAAAAAGAATTTGAAGCAGCATTGGAAAACAAAGTACATGAACGCACACAGGAGCTTGCAGAAGCAAATGAAAAATTGCATCAATCGAACATTGATCTTAACCAGTTTGCATACATAGCTTCTCACGATTTGCAGGAACCTTTAAGAAAAGTAAAAACATTTACAGAGCTGATGAAATCCGGGCTTGGAGAAGTATCGGACAAAACAAATATGTATATAGATAAGATACGCATTTCAACAGAGCGTATGCAAAATCTTATAAATGATATTCTGAAATTTTCTTTGCTCACAAAAGAAAAAGAAAAGTTTGAGAAAGTAAACCTGAACGAAATTCTCAATAACGCAATCAGTGATTATGAATTACTGATCGAACAAAAACATGCAATCATTAAAGCAGAAGAGCTGCCTGTTGTAGAAGCCATACGGGTTCAGCTAAGCCAGCTTTTTACCAACCTTATATCAAATGCTTTAAAATTCGGCGATAAAAAAAGAAGGCTTGAAATAATTATACATTGTAAACAGCTTTCAGAAAAAGAATTGAACAGTTTATCATTAAACAAAAATGAGATTTATTACCAGATAGAATTTTCTGATAACGGAATAGGTTTTGAACAGGAAAATGCAGAACAGATATTTACTATTTTTCAACGGTTGCACGGCAGGGCAGAATATGAAGGCACCGGTATCGGTTTAGCAATGTGCAGGAAAATTGTACAGTATCATCACGGTGTTATTTATGCAAAATCGCGGTTTGGAGAAGGCTCAACATTCGTGATCATTATCCCGCGCACACAATCTAAAGATAAAGGCGAATAGCTGTTGCAGCTGTTCAGCAACAGGCGCGTTGTTTTTTATTTTACATCAAAACTCACCAATGAAAAAATTGCTGCTTTTTACATGCCTGCTCATTTCATGTATTTCAAATGCACAAAAAACAGATACCAGGCTTCAACAACAAATTACAGATCTGATTAAAGGCTTTCACGGCGATATCGGTATTTACGTACATGATCTTAAACACAACAAAACAGTCGCACTAAATGCAGATACAATTTTTCCAACAGCAAGTATTGTGAAGATCTCTATTCTTACCGGCATCATGCAGAAAATACAAAATGGAGAACTGAATTATCATCAACGTTTATTATATACAGACTCTTTACTTTACAGCGAAGGCGATGATATTCTTTCAGATTTTAAAGACAGCAGTACGATTGAATTAAGTAAAGTAATGATGCTTATGCTAACGATAAGTGATAACTGTGCAAGCCTTTGGCTGCAGGGTTTGGCAGGTGGCGGTGCACACATCAATGCATTGCTTGACAGCATGGGTTACACCTATACAAGAGTGAACAGCAGAACGCCAGGCAGAGAAGCCAACAGGAGTATGTATGGCTGGGGACAAACCACGCCGCGTGAAATCGCAACGATTATGCAAAACATTGTTAATGGAAAAATTATAAGCAAAGAAGCCAGCGATAAAATGTTGCGCCTGTTGGGCCGTCAATATTGGGATGAAGAAGCGTTAAGCCAGATACCTGCAGGTGTTTTTGCTGCTGACAAAAACGGCGCAGTTGATGAAAGCCGCAATGAAGTAGTGTATGTGAACTGCAAAAAAGATCCTTACATATTTTCTGTGTTTACAAAAAACAATGCTGATACAAGCTGGGAATCTACTAATGAAGCATGGGTGCTTACAAGAAAATTATCAGCCTTGTTATGGCAGCATTTTAATAAATAAGGAATAGGGTTGAAACCAGGGAAACATAACAATGGGAGTTCTTTATTTAACTACTGTTTCTTTTTGTTTTTCACTTAATGACGAGGCTTTTTGTACCAGCGCTACAAATTCTTTTCTATAACCCTCTTCATCATTTGCCATAGCAGATTTTGCTGTTTGTTCTACAGATTGAAAATCTGCTTTGCCTTTATATTGAGAGTTACGTAGCAACATCCCGAATGCCGCAACAGAAGCTGCGAAGCGGAAATTACCTGACGTTGAACTGAAAGCAATGTTCCCGTCTTTTAAAGGTTGTTCAATCAAAGTGCTTTTATTGCCATCAGGTTTTTTGTAACGCAGTTTTATATTCATCACTTCATCATTAAAATTATTCTTTGAAGCAGGCTTCGTTTTCTGATAACGCAACGCATCAACATTTTTCAACATCGTATCTTTTATGCCTGTTGGAATTAATTCATACAAAGCAGTAACCGTATGGCCGCTTCCTAATTCACCTGCATCTTTCTTATCGTCATTAAAATCTTCTTTATTCAGCAAACGGTTTTCATAACCGATCAAACGATAACCCTGTACTTTATCAGGATTAAATTCTATCTGCAGTTTTACATCTTTTGCAATAGTGAATAATGTTCCGCCAAATTCATTTACAAAAACTTTTTTTGCCTCATTGATGTTATCAATATAATTATGATTACCGTTGCCTTTATCTGCAAGCAATTGCATTTTAGCATCCTGGTAATTGCCTGTTCCAAAACCAAGCACAGAAAGAAATACACCTGATGTTCTTTCATCTCCGATCAAAGTTTGCAATTCATCTTCGCTGCTTACACCAATATTAAAATCGCCATCTGTACAAAGTATAACACGGTTATTCCCATCTTTTATAAAATTCTTTTTGGCAACATCATATGCAAGCTTAATACCTTGTCCGCCTGCAGTTGAACCGCCTGCATCCAATGCATCAATAGCATCTTTTATTTTCATTTTTTCATCACCGCCTGTTGAGGGCAATACCAACCCTGCCTGGCCTGCATACACAACCATTGCAACTTTATCCTGCGGACGCAACTGATCAACCAATAATTTCAAAGATGATTTCACCAGGGGCAGTTTATCAGGTTCATTCATGCTGCCGCTTACATCAATTAAAAAAACAAGATTGGAAGCAGGAAGGTTTTGGGTTGAAATTTTCTTTCCCTGCAAACCGATCAGCACAAGTTTATGTTGCGCATTCCAGGGACAGTTTGATATCTCTGTATTAATGCTGAATGGATCATCGTTTTGCGGTTGCGGATAATTGTAAGTAAAGTAATTAATAAGTTCTTCTATGCGCACTGCACCGGCAGGTGGCAATTCATTGTCATTAATAAAACGGCGAACGTTTGCATACGATGCTGCATCCACATCAATAGAGAAAGTTGAAAGTGGGTTATCATTTGTTTTTAAGAACGGGTTTTCAGTTATATGATCATAACCTTCTGTATTAAAGCTATCGTTGTAGCGCCATGAATTATCCGTTTCTTCTTCGTCATCTGCTACAACCCGGGGCGCAGCTGATTGATTTGTTTTTGCACCACGGATATAAACACCTGCAATCTTTCCCTGCAATGTTGAATAGCCATTTGCCAAAGGTGCACGTTGAATGCCCAATCCTGTTGTAACTACAACTTCACTCATAGTTCCCGGTGGTTTTGCCATTGTAACATCATAATGCGTTGCATTCGTAAGTTGTACTTCTTCGGGTTCAAACCCTACTGCGGTAACTTTCAGTATTATTGTTTTATCATCAACAGTTATTGTAAAATTTGCATTGGCGTCTGCCGCAACAGAATTATGTGTGCCTTTTGCAGTTACAGTTGCAAACGGAACCGGGTCACCATTTTGATCCCTGATCTTCCCGGTAATTGTTCTTCCTGTATTTGAAGTAAAGGCAAAACTTAGCAGGGCGGCCAGTATGCCCGCAAATAACATCTTCTTCATAAAGTATTATTTAATTATTGGACGATGAGTTTTTCTGTGTACGACTTTTTCTTTTGTTCATCAATCAAACGCACGTAATAAATGCCCGCCGCAATGTTTGATGATAACTGAATTTGTTTTGTTGAATTATTGGTATCAACAGTTATTTCTTCAGCCTGCATTAATCCTGATTGATTATCGAGCAACTGCATTTGATAGTTGCCTGCAGTTTTTATTTGAATATTAAACAGGCTATTATTTTCTATAGGGTTCGGATATATTTTATAAGGCGAATTAAAAAACTTTTTAATTGCAGTTGCAGCCGTATCAATTGATTTAACAGGTTTATGCCTGACAGCATAACCCACCACAACTACATCACCCATTGTAACGGCTGTCATTTTCATCTTGATATTTACATTTGGCTCTACTGTTTTAACTGTTTCTTCTTTTGTTTCATATCCAACATATAAAGCAATAATTACAACGCTCTCAACATTTGCATCAACATTCATTGAAAAGTTTCCCACAGAATCTGTAGCGATTCCATGCTTCGTTCCTTTTTGCATAATGGTTACATAAGCAAGAGGATTATTATTTTCGTCAACAACTTTACCCGTTATAGTTTTTGTTCGTAATTGGCTTACGAATCCCATTGTTACAACTTCATTTTTATTTGGTTCACAGGTTGGCATTCTATTCATTAATATTTCGTTTACTGTTTTATTATTAGAAACAGTATAAATAGTATCGCCAACTATGTTTCCTTGAACAGATGTTCGTTTTGAAGGAGTACCTTCAATATCTAATGGATCTAGTCGAAGCGAATTTTTTATTGCATGCATATTTGCCGCACTATCAGTGTTCACATAAACTTTATCAATTTGCGCTTCAGTCCTGTCAACCAAAAACAACAAAGGCATCGTTAATGCCATCCACCAGCTTTTCTTCTTTTTAATTTTTGTTTCAACCAATGGCCTTTGTAATTGTTCTGCATCAAAACGGCCACATAATTTTCCTGGTTGACCGGACAGAAAATTCAATACCTGGTTATCGCTCATCAAACTAAAATCAACAACCTGTTTATTACAGGCTGAACAAAATTTTCCCTGTTGTGTGGCTGTCATTTTATTCCAGTCTTCACGGCAGGGCTTTGGAATGTATATGCTGGTTTGCTTTTGCATACAGTTGGTTTAATAATGAGATGCATTTTTTTTTTCGATTACATAAAAGCAGGACAAAAAAAAATTTAATCATGCAATTTTCCTGTTCATCACGCGGTAGTCAGACGGAAGCATATTATTACGTATGATGATCGGTATGTAACCGTCATTTCTTCGGTCCTATGGAGCGAACAACGACCGACCAACTACCGAAGAAGTACCGACCAACGACCGAACAAATGAGCCTGCAGTTAACAGTTGTCTTATACGAAAAAACTTTGTGCATCTTTGCGGCTTAGTGCCTTTGTGGCTACATAAAAGATTGCCAGCGCAGCTAAAGCACATACAATCCATTGCATCATTAAGTGATGAGGCGTTACTGAATGCATTTAAAGACAATGCGGACCAGGAAATGCTGGCGCAATTGTATGTTCGTTATACTGATCTTGTATACGGTGTCTGTGTGAAATATTTAAAAGATGCCGAAGCTGCAAAAGATGCAGTAATGAACATCTACCAGGAGTTGTTATCAAAGCTTCAAACACATGAAGTAGAGAATTTTAAAAGCTGGTTATATGTAGTGGCAAAGAATCATTGCCTGATGCAATTGCGTAAAGAAAAAAAGATAGTGACCATAGAATTTACACCAGCGGTTATGCAATCGGAGAACTTTGAGCATCTTGATAGCGTTTTGGAAAAAGAACATGAATTAAATAAACTTGAAACCTGTATTGAACATTTGCCCGGAGAACAAAAGCAAAGCATTCAATTGTTTTATCTTGAAAATAAATGTTACAATGAAATTGCAGAACAAACAGGTTATGACTGGAATAAAGTAAGAAGCCTGATTCAAAACGGAAGGCGTAATCTAAAAATCTGTATGGAAAAAAATGACTGAGCCGTCACAACATATTCATTATTCGTTTGAAGATATTCAGCGTTACCTGCAGGGCAAAATGCCTGCCGCAGAAATGCATGATATTGAAAAAGCGGCATTACAGGATCCATTTCTTGCGGATGCGATTGAAGGTTTTCAGGATGTTAATCTTACAACAGCGCAGCAACATTTGAATGAGATCAATGCTTCATTATTAAAGGAAAAGAAAGAATCGAAAGTTGTTGCATTTAATAAAAGAACTCAATGGCTGAATGTAGCTGCAATAATAATTGTGTTGGCAGGAGTTGGTGTAGTTGCGTCTTATTTTTTAAAATCATCTGATCAGCAAACAAAGGTTGCGCAGGTAAAGAATGAGCCTGCTAAAATTAATGTGCCGAAAGATTCAGTAACAGGTAGCATGAGTACATTATCAAAAAAACCTGACACAACTTTATTTATTGCCGAAAATAAACCTTCGAAAAAGACAGAGCCTTTAAAGCTGAGAAAAGCTGTTTCTGAAAAAGATGTTACTGCTAATAAAGCCCTGGAAGAAGATAACACTGATGTGGCAAGTATTGCTGCTCCTGTTCCGTTAAATCAAAACACTGAATCACCAGTGATGGATACAGTGCTGTTTAATATGAAAACAACAAAGCTGAATAAAAATACCGACAGTACACAAGTTGTTGCCCTGCAGGGAAAAGCCCTCGGGTTTGCAGTAATACCATCAACCTTTTCAGGAAAAGTACTTGATCAAAATGGTGAACCTGTTCCGTTTGCTACTTTGCAATCAAACAGGAAACAGGCTATAGCCACAGATGCAGAGGGCAATTTCACTTTAAAAGGCAATAATGATTCTGTTCTCACAATTACAGCTTCTGCAGTTGGATATATAACCACAACATCTTCTATTCAACCTGGCAGATCCAACCTCATTGTATTGCCCACAAATAACCCTGCAGCGAATGAAATGGTAGTTACAACAGCATTGGGTGTTGCAAGAAAAGCAAAAAGCCAGGCTGATTCTGCCATGCCTGTTGGCGGATGGAAGAATTTTAATACTTATGTTACGCAACAATTAAATAAAGACACCACAGCAGAATCTGTAACCAACCCTGAGGATATAGTTGAAGTTGAATTTTTAATTGACAATATGGGCAATCCTTACGATTTTAAAGTAGTAAAACCTTTGGACGATCAGCGCAATGCAAAAGCGATAGAGATTTTGAAAGAGGGCCCTAAATGGACAAACACTTCAAAAAAGAAAAAAGCTAAAGTGGCAATTAACTTTTAGAATATCTCCCAAGATTCACTCACAGAAATTCAGGCAAATCACGAAATACCTGTTTTAGGTGAAATTTTGTCATTCATACAGGAAACCTTTTCTTTGCGCGCTCAATTAAGCTGCCAATGATAAAGCATTCGTGAAAATTTGGCTTTATTAAAAATGGTGGCAAAAAAATTGATAACAGATTGCAAACTTTCCAATTAGTTTAAAATTTAAAAATTAATACAGTTTATGGCTAAAACAGACATTAAGGTTACCCCTTTGCATGACAGGGTAATTATCGAACCGGCTAAAGCCGAAGAAAAAACTGCAGGCGGAATTATCATCCCTGACACTGCTAAAGAAAAACCCCAGCGCGGTACTGTAATCGCTGCAGGACCTGGTAAAAAAGATGAACCGGTAACTGTAAAGGCTGGCGATACTGTTTTGTACGGAAAATACGCAGGTACTGAAATCAGCATCGAAGGAACTGATTACCTCATCATGAGAGAGAGCGATATCCTTGCTATTGTTTAGCTCAGGCCCCCGCTCCGCCGTGGCGGAGAGTTAGGTAAGGGCGTGATTATTCTAAGTTCTTTTAAACATTAATTACAATTTAATAAAACCTGTTCGCCTCGCAGTAAGTTAAAGTCCCCCTTCAGGGGATAGGGGCTCAATACTATGTCTAAACAACTCTTCTTCGAAATTGAAGCAAGAAATAAAATGAAACGCGGCGTTGATATTTTAGCTAATGCTGTGAAAGTTACATTAGGACCTAAAGGCCGCAATGTAGTGCTTGAGAAAAAATTTGGCGCACCTTCCATCACCAAAGATGGTGTTACTGTTGCCAAAGAAATTGAACTGGAAGATTCAATTGAAAATATGGGCGCACAAATGGTGAAAGAAGTTGCATCTAAAACTGCAGATATTGCAGGTGACGGCACAACTACTGCAACTGTTTTGGCTCAATCAATTATCAGCGAAGGTTTAAAGAATGTTGCTGCCGGCGCAAATCCAATGGATCTGAAACGCGGCATTGATAAAGCAGTAACTGCAGTTGTTGAGCATTTAAAATCTCAGTCTCAGACTGTTGGTGCAGATGCAAGCAAAATTCAGCAGGTTGCATCTATTTCTGCTAATAACGATGACACGATCGGAAAATTAATTGCAGAAGCATTTGCCAAAGTTGGTAAAGATGGTGTTATCACTGTTGAAGAAGCAAAAGGTACTGATACACACATTGAAATTGTAGAAGGTATGCAATTTGATCGCGGTTATCTTTCTGCTTATTTTGTTACCAACAGCGAAAAGATGGAAGTAGAATTGGAAAAGCCTTACATTCTTATTTATGATAAGAAGATAAGCGCTATGAAAGATATCCTTCACATTCTTGAGAAGATCGCTCAGCAGGGCGCTCCATTGTTGATCATTGCTGAAGACCTGGAAGGCGAAGCTTTGGCAACATTGATCGTAAACAAATTGCGTGGCACTATTAAAGTGGCTGCTGTAAAAGCTCCGGGCTTCGGTGATCGCAGAAAAGAAATGCTGAATGATATCGCAACACTTACAAAGGGTATTGTTGTTAGTGAAGAGCAAGGTTACAAACTCGAGAATGCCGACCTTACTTATTTAGGCCGTGCAGACCGTGTTGTAATTGATAAAGACAATACAACTATAGTTGGTGGTTCCGGTAAAAAAGAAGATATCCAGGCTCGCGTAAATCAAATCAAAGCACAGATTGAAACAACAACTTCTGATTACGATAAAGAAAAATTACAGGAACGCCTTGCTAAATTAAGCGGCGGTGTAGCTGTATTAAATGTTGGTGCTGCAACTGAAGTTGAAATGAAAGAAAAGAAAGACCGTGTTGATGATGCTTTGCATGCAACGCGTGCAGCCGTTGAAGAAGGTATTGTTCCGGGTGGTGGTACTGCTTTCATCCGTGCCGTTGAAGCTTTGGATAAATTAACTAACGACAATGAAGATGAAGCTACAGGCATCAACATCGTTAAACGTGCTTTGGAAGAACCATTGCGCCAGATAGTTGCCAATGCAGGTATTGAAGGTTCTATTGTTGTTCAGAAAATTAAAGAAGGCAAAGGCGATTTCGGTTTCAATGCCCGCACAGAAAAATATGAAAATTTATTAGGTGCAGGTATTATCGATCCTACTAAAGTTACCCGTGTAGCTTTGGAAAATGCAGCATCTATTGCAGGTATGTTGTTAACAACAGAGTGCGTAATTGCTGACAAACCTGAACCTAAATCTGCAGCTCCTGCTATGCCGGGCGGTGGCGGAATGGGAATGGATTATTAGTTTTAAGTTTCCTTATAAATGTAAAAGGGCTGTCTGTAAAAAGACGGCCTTTTTTATTTGGTTAAAACTGCGTTTTAGTTTTATGATATTTTGGTAACGGGCAATTGTATTTCATGGCATCGTTGCTGGAGCTGTCCCGCACCTGATGTGGGATCGCACACTTGTACTGCATGAAAATGATGTACATTATAAGAATTAAACATAAGCGAAAACACCTTCAGTAAATCTTTTTCAGGCTCCGTAAATAAAAAACCCGTTTTCAGTAAATAGATTACTGCACAAAGCAACTATAGGAAGCTTCTTCATGTTTTGATTTTTAAATGCTCTTATGAAATACAAATTTTTATGCCTCCTGTTATTATCATTAAATAATATAACTATCGCTCAAACTGCAGCATGGACAACAAAATTCAACGGCAGTGCGAATAAAGACGATGCCATCAGTGCTATGGCTACAGATGCCGCAGGTAATGTATATGTTACTGGTTATGCAAACAATGGTATAACAGGTACTGATTATGTTACTATCAAATACAATACAAAGGGAAAGCGCATATGGATGGCTGTTTATGACGGGCCGGGTAGTGGTAATGATGTGGCAAACGCTATTACTGTTGATAAATCAGGCAATGTATATGTTACAGGGTTAAGCGATGCGCTTACAGGCGCTTTTATTGATAATGATGCGGCAACAGTTAAATACGATGCAAACGGTAATCAGCTCTGGGTAGCACGTTATGATGGCGGAGTGGGAAGAGGCGATGCAGGCCGCGCAATTAAAACTGATGATGCAGGCAACGTATATATAACCGGTTACACAAGTGAAAGAAGTGGCGCGCACTCTGATTTTAATTATCTCACTGTAAAATATAATGCAACAGGTGTACAGCAATGGGCAGCCGTTTATGCTGGTCCTGCAAAGGCACCAAACGATCAGAATGATTCTGCTAATTCCATCGCACTTGATACCCAAGGCAACGTATATGTTACCGGCATGAGTAACGGCGATAATGATGGTGTGCAGAATCTTAACCAGGACTATCTTACTATAAAATATAATGCCGCCGGCGTTGGGCAATGGACTGCAAGATATAACGGCACAGGCAAAGCAATAGATGAAGCATTTGCACTTGTAACCAATGCACAGGGTGATGTGTTTGTTACCGGTTTAAGTACAGGAGCAAACAATAACAGTTATGATTTTGCAACTTTAAAATACAGCACCGATGGAAAATTAAAGTGGACGCAAAGACATGATGGCCCTGCGATATTTTCTGCGGATGGTGCATACGCAATAGCAATGGATAACACAGGTGATGTGATTGTAACGGGAACAGACCAGGCAATCGCAAATAACGAAGATATTTATACTGTTGAATACAGCAATGCCGGCGTTCAACAATGGTCAGCGCGTTATGATGGCGGTGATAATGATGATCCATCATCTTTGAGTTTGGACAGGAATGGAAACATTTACGTTGCCGGTTATTCGATGCATGTAAATACAGGTGCTGATGCAATCGTGATCAAATACAATAATCATGGACAGCAGCAATGGAAACAGGAGTTCAGGGGTTCAAATGGTTTTACATGGGATGTATGGAATGCGGTGGGAGTAGATTCTTTGAACAATGTATATGTTGCAGGTTATACAACAGACAATAATTCAGGAACAGATTACAGGGTGGTGAAATATTCTCAGGATGAGTTAATCACTGGCCATACAACAAAAAATAGTGATGTAAAGAACTTTGTTTTGTTTCAAAATACACCCAATCCATTCACATCAGCAACAACTATATCTTTTCAGATTCAAAACAATGATCTACATTCTTCTGCGACAAAACTCTGGATAGAAGATGCACAGGGAAATGTATTGAATATATTATTGAATAAAACTTTAAGCAACGGAACTTACCAGGTACACTGGGATGCAAAAGATTTGTTGCCCGGATTATATTATTGTAAGCTAAGTTGTGGCGACGCCGTTGAAGTAAAGAAAATGATTTTGACAAAATAGCCTGTTATACAGGAATAACATCTACCTTTTTTTTCCGTTCCATTTGTGGTGGAAGGCTTTCCATAATTGTTTCTTTCAGGATATTTATAAGTCTTGTTTTGGAAAAAGTTTTTAAAGTAACAAGGCTTACCTCGCGCACGGGCGCCGGGTTTTTAAAATACCGTAGCATATTCTTTTTTGCGCTGCTCATATTATACGTAGCCAGTTCAGGCAACAGCGTAATACCACCATTTTTATCAACAAAATGTTTGAGCGTTTCAATACTGCCTGCTGCATAATCAAAATGCTTTTCTATAGAAGCATCTTTTTGCAATGCACAAAGATTCATTACCTGGTTGCGCAGGCAATGTCCTTCTTCCAGTAACCACATGCTGTGTACATCAATATCATCAGGCAGTAAATATTTTTTGTTGAACAGTTTTTCTTTACGGGATACATAAGCAACAAACTCTTCGTTGAATAAAAAATCTTCTTTCAGTTCCGGAATGTTAAGTGGCGTAGCCATAATACCGGCATCTACTGTTCCGTTCTTCAATTGGCGTACTATATTTTCTGTAGTAAGCTCATGAATGCTTAAACGCACCTGTGGGTATTGCTTGATAAATGCCTGTAAAAATTGCGGCAAAAGATAAGGCGCCAATGTAGGTATTATCCCTATTTTCAAAGTACCTGCTACAATGTTCTTTTCCTGCTGAACAATATCCTGCATCATGTGCGCTTCTGCCAGTATTTTTTTAGCCTGTTCAATTACAATTTGCCCTGTTTCTGTGGTAGTAACAGGATTAGTCCGGATAAAAATTTGTATACCAAGCTCCTCTTCCAGTTTCTGCACCTGCATACTGAGTGATGGCTGCGTAACATGGCAACGCGCAGCAGCTTTTGCAAAATGCTTCAGAGCATCTAATGCGATTATATATTCTAATTGTACTAAAGTCATGATAGGTTTAAACTATTGAAGTATAAAATTAATTGATTATAATTATTTCTATGATGCCATAAGTTTGCCGTCTGGAAAGTTCTTATCACACACAAATAAATTCTAATCAAATATGGAAAACGATTCTAACGACATCAGCAAATGCCCGTTTCATAATGGCAGCCTGAAACATCATGTTGGTGGCGGCGGCACCAGGAACCGCGACTGGTGGCCAAACCAGTTAAAGCTAAACATCCTGCGTCAGCATTCATCTTTATCTAATCCGATGGATAAAGGTTTTAATTACACTGAAGCTTTTAAAAGCCTCGATCTTGAATCTGTAAAAAAAGATCTGCATGCGCTAATGACCGATTCACAGGATTGGTGGCCCGCCGATTTTGGCCACTATGGTGGGTTGTTTATCCGGATGGCATGGCACAGCGCGGGTACTTATCGTGTGGGTGATGGCCGTGGAGGTGCAGGTGCAGGAATGCAGCGTTTCGCTCCGCTTAACAGTTGGCCTGATAATGTAAGCCTCGATAAAGCGCGCAGGTTGCTTTGGCCTATCAAACAAAAATATGGCAACAAAATATCCTGGGCTGATTTGATGATACTTGCCGGTAACATCGCGCTTGAATCAATGGGTTTTAAAACATTTGGTTTTGCAGGCGGGCGTGAAGATTTCTGGGAAGCACAGGAAGATGTGTATTGGGGCGCAGAAACAACATGGCTGGGCAATGATCATCGTTATGCGCATGGTTCTGAAGGAGTGGCTGAAAGCCATGGAGTGGTTTCATCTGATGAAGATCCGGGAAGAAAGATACATTCAGAAAAATTGGAGAATCCGCTGGGCGCAGCACATATGGGTTTGATCTATGTAAACCCTGAAGGCCCTGATGGCAATCCTGATCCTGTTGCAGCAGCACATGATATAAGAATAACATTTGGCCGCATGGCGATGAATGATGAAGAAACTGTAGCATTGATCGCCGGTGGACACAGCTTTGGAAAAACACATGGCGCTGCATCTTCAGAGCATGTGGGTAAAGAGCCTGAAGCTGCAGACCTGGAGTTGCAGGGTTTTGGCTGGAACAATAGTTTTGGTAACGGTAAAGGCGCTGATACCATTACCAGTGGACTGGAAGTTATATGGACAAAAACACCAACGCAATGGAGCAATAATTTTTTTGAAAACCTTTTTGGTTTTGAATGGGAGTTAACAAAAAGCCCGGGTGGTGCGCACCAATGGGTTGCAAAGGATGCAGAGAATATAATTCCTGACGCTTATGACAATTCAAAGAAACATTTGCCAAGAATGCTTACTACTGATCTTTCTTTAAGAATGGATCCGGGTTTCGAAAAAATATCAAGGCACTTTCTTGAAAACCCTGATGCGTTTGCAGATGCATTTGCGCGCGCATGGTTTAAACTAACACATCGTGATATGGGGCCAAAGGCTCGCTATTTGGGCCCTGATGTGCCGCAGGAAGAATTGCTTTGGCAGGATCCGATCCCTGCAGTTGATCATGCGTTGATCGATGAGAATGATATTGCTGCTTTAAAAGCAAAAGTGCTGGAATCAGGATTGAGTGTTTCTGAATTGGTTTCCACCGCATGGGCTTCTGCTTCTACTTTCCGTGGATCAGACAAACGGGGTGGTGCCAATGGCGCCCGCATTCGTTTATCTCCGCAAAAAGACTGGAAGGTGAACAACCCCGTTCAATTAAAAAAAGTATTAACGCTGCTGGAAAGCATTCAAAAAGAATACAACAGCAAAAAAGTTTCACTGGCTGATTTAATTGTGTTAGCAGGTTGTGCTGCTGTTGAAAAAGCTGCGAAAGATGCTGGTCACGATATTACTGTTCCATTCACACCTGGCCGCATGGATGCTTTGCAGGAACAAACCGATGTTGAATCTGTTGCATACCTGGAACCGCAGGCAGATGGCTTTCGTAATTATCGCAAAACACATCTTCCTGTTTCTACGGAAGAGTTGCTGATCGATAAAGCACAATTGCTTACACTTACAGCTCCTGAGTTAACTGTATTGATAGGTGGAATGCGTGTGCTGGATACAAATTTTGATAGCTCCAAACATGGCGTTTTTACACAACAACCAGGCAAGCTTACCAATGATTTTTTTGTACACTTACTTGACATGAACACAACCTGGAAAGCTACTTCTGATGAGCAGGAATTATATATAGGAAGTGACCGTACAACAGGCCAGCCTAAATGGACTGCCACCCGTGCTGACCTTGTGTTTGGCTCCAACTCAGAGCTAAGAGCAATTGCCGAAGTGTATGGCAGTTCTGATGCACAGGAAAAATTTGTAAATGATTTTGTAGCAGCGTGGAATAAAATAATGAATGCAGACCGGTTTGATTTAGTGTGATTGTAATTTTTAATACTGGAAAAGGTTGCCGTAAAAGGCAGCCTTTTTTGTTTTAGTTAAAGCTGCACTTTAGATTTTTTATTTGGTGACCAGCTACAGTATTTCACGGCATCACGGTTGTGTCACTCACTTGTACTGTGAGTTTTATGGCAGCTTAATTAGCTTAGCCTGTTTACAGTGTTTCGTAAATACAACAAGCATTTTCTATCGGTTGGTGTCCTCTCCACAAGTGTCGGAATATTATAAATCGCGAAGCGATGAAATGATTTATACGCCGTGCCCGGTGTAAGGCCGTTTGCCGCTTTCTGTTGCCGCATTGTCTTCATAGCAAAGCTAATGGAGGTGGCACGGGATTCGTTTCATAAATCTTATAAGAATGAAGTATAAGTTTACAGGAGCGGATTACAATCTTTAACAATAAGGTTGAAATAACAATATTGGATTTTGAGAAGAAATTTTACGTGCGGATTGTAATATAACAGAACTATAAAAGAACTTGAAAAGCCTATCTTGAAAAGCCTATCTTGAAAAGCTTATATTGAACGCAGTGTCACCTTTACAAAAATGATAATTTTAATAGCAAATCAAAGTATTGTTTTATGAAACAACAACCGGAGAGGCTTGAAAAGATAAAGGAACCTAAAAAAGCGATCAGTCGTTTTTACAAAGCATTAGGCCCCGGCTTCGTTACAGGTGCGGCAGACGATGATCCTTCGGGAGTAGCAACATATTCTATAGCAGGTGCGCAATTAGGTACCTCTTTATTGTGGATGGCATGGTTTACCTGGCCTTTAATGTCAGCAGTGCAAATGATGTGTGCCCGCATTGGCATGGTTACAGGCAAAGGATTAGCATCCGCATTAAGTACTAAACTGCCCAGATCTGTAATAAGAATATTTTGTTTATTGTTGTTTCTCGCCAACACCATAAACATAGCAGCTGATCTTGCCGGTATGGCAGATGCTATGCAACTTTTAACCAAAATAAATTCACACGTTTGGGTAGTGGCGTTAGGTTTGATAATAGGTACAGCTATTATCAAATTTAAATACGGGCAAATTGCCAATCTATTAAAATGGCTGGCTTTGTCATTATTTGCATATGTGATATCCGCATTTATCATTCATCCTGACTGGTCGTTCATCGCCCATCAAACTTTTTCTTTTTCTATAAAAAATGACAGTACAACATGGGAAACGATTGTGGCGATATTAGGCACTACCATTAGTCCGTATTTGTTTTTCTGGCAGGCTGCGCAGGAGGTAGAAGAAGAAAAGGCATTGGGCAGAGATGCTGAGGAACGCAAAGGAGCAACGAAGGTGGAAATTCAGGATAAGATAATGGATGTGGCCGCAGGCACTTTGCTTTCTAATGTGGTGATGTTTTTTATAATATTAACCACAGCTTTAACCCTGCACACACATGGCATTCAAAACATAACTACTTCAAAAGAAGTATCAGAAGCTTTAAAGCCATTAGCGGGCAACCTGGCAACCTTACTCTATACAGTAGGCATAGTAGCAGTAGGCTTATTGGCTATTCCAACCCTTGCGGGTTCAGCAGCCTATGCATTTGCTGAAACATTGCATTGGTCTCATGGATTAGACGAAAAATGGGGAAAGGCCAAAGCATTCTATGCTGTTATTATCATATCAATTTTACTGGGAATTGTTCTTGACTTTGTAAATATAAATCCCATTAAAATGCTTTACTGGTCTGCTGTCTTTAACGGTCTTCTTGCGCCATTTCTGCTATTGGGTATTTTTCTTGTGGCAAATGATAATAATATTATGCACGGACAGGCAAGCAGTAAAATAAACCGCATTGTTGTAGGCGTTACTATCGTTTTAATGTTTGCAGCATCTGTGGGAATGTTTATTATTTAAGTTAGTCACTCTTCTATTAAATCTCTTTATCTGCCTAAAGCTGCGCTTTAGTTTTTTATTTGTTGGTCAGGTCAGCTATAGTATTTCATGGCATCTTCGTTGCGCCTGTCCCGACGAGGAGCAACGCGACGGAACTCGGGATCGCACACTTGTACAGTAGGTTTTCATGGCGTCTTAATTAGCCTCTAAACCTCTTTACATTATTTCGCAAATACAACAAGCATTAGGCGTATTTGCGAAACAGAGTTGCTTATATCTACTGTCCCTAATAAAAGTATTTGCAGTAGCTGTGGCGACGGACGCTACTAAACATTTGTACTTAATTTAGGTAACAGAAAATAAATCAGTTTGATACCAAAGAGACAAACATTGAACGTCCTTTCAATCACAAATACGCCCATCTGGCGCGAGTATGCAGGGTTGGAAATTGAGTGTTGCGTACTCGTGCCTTGCAAACATTTTCCCTACCGGTTGGTGCCTAATCATAACTGTTCGGAAGATTTTTTATAAGCCTGAAAGGCTGCTATTATTATAGTATAACAATCCGGAAAGCAATGAAAATCCCGAAGGGATGGCATAAGATATATCATCCCTCCGGGATTCAAGCAAAAATATCATCCACATTTCTATAGTTATTTCATCGCTTCGCGATTTTGTTATCTTCCGAACACTTATAGTGAGGACACCGACCGATAGAGAAATTACTTCCTATGTTGATTTTATAATTCTTCATGATTATTTGTTCATTTTTAACTACTGCTTGCACAAAACAACACGACCATTTTCATCAATCTTGTATTTTGAATAATGAATTTCCAAATTGTTATTCTCTTTTAAATAATCTTTTTTTTCTTCAGATGAAAGGATATCCATATCTACAGTTACATCAGGTACATCGAGTGGTTCATATGCCGTAAAAGAACTGTCTTCATTGAGCCTGGAGTAATAATGATTATATTTCACTTGCGATTTTAAGGCAACGATAGAAGCAATTTTGTGATTTTTCATTGTTATCATAAAAACAAAATCACCAAACGAAGGAAAAATATACTTACCGCTTTTTGAGATTGCAGAGTTGAAAAAAGCTTTATAAATGAGATGATTAACCGAACGTTGTTTAGTTAAATAATTACCTGTAAATTCAACCCTGCTTTTTAGCTTTAATAAATTACTAAAATCCAAAGAATCTTTAATTGTTGAATTCTTTAGTCTGCCAACAAATTTATTCATGAAAAAACCGATGAGTATATTTCTAACTTCGTCATCATTACAAAAAAAAGAGTCCAAGTTTTTATAGTCCTCATAAGTAGTTTCATTCAGGATATTTATAAAGTTTTCATAAGTTAATGCTTTACTACTTAAACATTTTTCTGATATAGTTTCAGAGCATTCATAATTTGCAAAATAAATGACAGAATCACTATAAATATAAGTGGTATCCATTGCTTTGGGAAAAATCAACGATAGAGAAATAACTATATTAAAAATCATAAAAATTATTAATCAGGGTTAGCAGTAAAAGATGGAAAAACATTTTGAAATAGATAACTCGAATTTAAAAACTTTTTCTTTCGCTTCTGTTCTTTTATCAGTTGATGAAATGCAATAACTGCCCGGAAGATCATAAAATCATAAAGCGATGAAATGATGATTATGATTGCATTTGTTGTAACCGAAGCACAGTTTATCAACATTCAAACATTCCGTTTTACGGTAAAATGCCTGTTCTGACTATTACTGCTATTATCGTTCTAACTTTACAAAGACTTGTTGCTTAGAGTGTGTAGTTATTCATCCAAAAACGATCTATGAGAAAAGGGATTTCAGCACAGTTGAATGCCCTTCTGGCTGCCAGGTTTCTTCAGGTTGAAGTTGTCTCAAACATTACATTAAAGTATAGTTTCGGAAAGTTTATCATTCATTGGTGAACTGTAGTGAAAAGGAATAAACCTGCCTGGGTTGGCATGTGTAAACCGGATGTAATAAAAAGCTATGTTGGATATATTCTATCTCTATAATGAAGGATATATTTTTATTTACTCACAATTAAATTCAAAAAAATGGCAACATTAAAAAAAGCAGTAGTAAAAAAAGCTGTTGCTAAGAAAGCCGTTAAAAGAGCCGTTGTAAAAAAGGCCGTAAAGAAAGCGGTTGTAAAAAAAGCGGTTAAAAAGGCTATTGTAAAGAAGGCTGTTAAAAAGGCCGTTGTAAAAAAAGCAATCAAAAAAGCAATTGTAAAAAAAGCAATTAAGAAAAAACTGGTTAAAAAAGCCATTGTAAGAAGGGTTATTAAAAACGCCATTCTAAACAAGGCTGCAGAAGATGGATCAAATAATGGTTAGCCTAATTTTAAAAAGTCCTGTCTTCGGGCGGGGCTTTTTTTAAATCTTACAGGTGTGTAGCGCTGGAAACAGTAGCAGCATATTTGCAACCCAAACAAAAATACAGGTACCTAAATCTGAAAGCTCACTAAATACTTGTGCCTTACAAATTTTGAATCTTTCCATTTTACTTCCTGCTCTCCATTAAACACTAAAAATTGGTAGCCGGCACTCGTACAAGAACTCTCATGTGAACTGTCTGGGCATGTAAAGAAAAAGTAAAAACCAGCAATCTTAAGATCTGGATTATTGTTTTCATGTTGTTTCGGCTTTCATAAAAGTAAATTTTTTCCTTCGCCCACATATAAAAAAATCTCTTTGACTTATTTTTCGTTGAAGCAGGTAAAATAAAAAGCTGCAAGCCGCAGAACGGCTTACGCTAAAAAAGCGATGTCTCCCTGCAGGGAGACATCGCTTAAAAAAATACTTTTATAATACCAGGTTACTGCTTGATTATTTTTTGATTAACGATACCATCAGCAGTTTCAATTCTTACAAAATATTCACCGGCGGCAATGTTGGAAAATTGCAGGCGGTAGTACGTTGCATTTGGTTTTGCTGTTTGTAAAAGCATGCCATTAGGATTTAATAACTGTATTTGCTTTATTGCTGATTTAGCATAAATGTTTATATAATTAGAAGCTGGATTTGGCGTAATCGTAACACCATTTACATCAGTAATTTTAACCATCGCTATATTACTGTAAGCTACGCTTCCGTCAGCATTTACCTGTTTAATACGGTAATAGTTATCTCCGGTTACCGGCAGTGCATCTGTGTGCGTATAGCTGTTGGCATTGGTTACAGCAGAAGCAACGGAAGACAATGGCACAAAATTATTTCCATCTGTACTGCGTTGTACTTCGTAGTTTTTAGCATTTGCTTCGTTTGTAACATTCCATTGCAATGGCACTTTATTGTTAACTGCATCTGCAATCAGGTTGATAGAATTGGTCAAAGGACTTGTTACACTGCAATTGCTAAGCGATACACTTAATGTATATGGCGTGCCTGCTAATGTGCCGCTGTTTACTTCGTTTACAACAACAGTAAATGATTTGCCTGAAGGCACATCAAAACTATAAGTCTGCGAAGTTGTTGACTGTCCGGGATCGGCAAGGAAATGAGCACTTGGAGTAGCCGGAACAAAACCACTGTCGTTAAATGCAGCGCAGTAAAGATTAAGGCCGCTGTCTGCATTCATGGTTGTTGTAACGCATTGGCTTACGGTACTTGTGTTTGTAAACTTATATGCATCATACAAACGTGGGTCAAATCCTGCTGAAGCCAATACACCTGGGTTTGGAATTACAGAACCACAGGTTGAAGCGGTTGTACCACGACTTAAGCGGCCTGCCTGTGTGCCTGTTGAAACTGTATACCCTGAACCTGCAAGTGGAGAACCCAGATTGGCTGCAATATTTGTATAAGGCTGCGCACCAACATTCACTGTAAACTCAAATGTTCTGAACGCAGATTTACCGCCACCGAAAGTTACTTTCAAAAAGAATTTTATAACAGTACCGCAGGTAACTGTATTGGCTAATTTAAATGTGTAAGGTTTTGATGTGTTCTTAACAGAAGCACCATTACCCGCAATTGAACCAAACGTTGCGGTGCCTTGCGTTATGGTTACACCTGTTGTTTGTGTTGTAAGTGTTCCTTTAACACTGGTAGCTGTTTTTAAAGAACCATTTACAATCTTCACAACAATATTACCTGATTCTCCGGGATCAATAGAACCGTTATGATTGGATGTTGTACCATCAGTAACAAAAGTGCTGTCAAGTGTAACATTTGCAAAAGGTGTTGGAGAAAGTGCAGACATAGCCTGGTAAGCCTGCAGAATTCCGTAACCGCTTATATTATCATACCCTGCAGCTTCAACATCTACTGTAGTTGTAGTCAGCAGATTTCTTATTTGTGCCGGCGTTAATGTTGGATCTGCAGATTTAAGTAATCCTGCAATTGCACCTGCATGCGGTGCTGCGGCAGATGTACCAAAAAAAGGACTGAGGCCGGTAGAAGAAGCAAAAGTTGTAGAAACGCCATCAGCTGCAGTAACATCAGGTTTGGCGCGTACTACTCCGCCATTTGTTGTAAACAACAAATTGCCCGGTGTAACAGGTGTTGAGTCTGCATTATAAAAGATCCTTCTTGGTCCGTCTGAAGAAAAACTTTCTACCTGGCTTGAAGCAGAAAAAGCATTTGGATAAGGGCCAACTGCTTCTCCCGGGCCAAATGGTGTGCCTGCAGGTGCAGCGGCTACGCTAAAAGCGGCGGCAGCAGCATTGTGGCCGGTTAACTCACCGTTTGTAGCTACTGTAAGTTCACCGCGGTTTGTAGCCAGGTGAAAAGCACGGACAGCCGCTGCAGTTGCTTTAAAAACCACCAGCCTGTCTCCGGCAACCAGTGTTTTTGCGCTGATGGATTCAAAAGGATTTTGAGTACCCTTTTGAACGTTTGTTGAAGATGCTTTTACGCTGCCCGTAGCACTTACTAAAAACAGGTCATAATCGTTGGATGATTTACCAAGCGGATCGCTCCAGTTCAAGGTATAACTTCCGCCTACTACCGTAATAATATCTCCGTTTACCGGTACTGAAACGGTGCCGAAATTATGGATGGTGCCGCTTTTACTTCCGCCTGTAAATGGCAATGAACCCGCATCATTAAAATCTCCTTCAAATACACCTGATGTACCTTTTGCCAGTGAACCGGAATTACCGGCAGAAGAAAAATACATAGCACCTTCAGCCGTTACGGTATTAACTGCCTGCGCAAGAGCTCCATCTTCAAAAGCAGGCTCATCCAAATATTCTACATCATCAATTATAATATCACAGCCATAAGTTTCACGAAGCTTTTTAATGTTGGTAGCAAAGCTTGCTTCACTCACATCTGCAGTTGCAAAAAACAGGGTTGCTTTTGGTGCCAGGTCATAAACGATCTGCATCATTGCCCTTCCTTCATCAGTAACAGGACTTAGTATAGTGCTTTTTTTATCCTGAACCACAGTTACAGCAGTTGTGTTCCCAAAGGGATTGCCTTTACCCGGCAAATTTCCGCTGGAAACATCTGCAGGTGCGCCTTTCAGTCCATTATAACTGTCAGATAAAACACCTATTTTAATTCCTTCACCGGAGTAACCAAAAGTGTTTCTTGTATCATCAGCGCGATGTGTGCGGTCGCCTTCAGAAGTAATGGGAAGATTTCCGCTGCCATCATCAGAAACATTAAGGCTGCCCTGGTTTCTTAAATAAGTGATCAGTTGCCTGCGTACGTTTGCCTCGCGTTCGTTGATACTTAATTTCTTTTTAAGAACGTTTGTCTGATCGCCTGAAATATTAGCCTGCGGTTTCAACTTATCTAAGCCAACTAATTGTGCCTTTACAGCAGGTTCAATAAACTGCACTTCAGGATAAGCAGCAATTGTTTTTACTATTGAAAGATTTACTGTAGCCCTTACAGTATGATATTCTGCTGAAGGAAAAATAATGTTTGCCCCAAGCTGTTGCAGTTTTACCAGGAAGTCATCAGTTACAGTTGCATTGATGTCAACATCAAGGTTGCCTGTTGCATCAGCTTTTACATCTGCAGGCTCAAGCCTTACCCCTGCTGCCATTTGCTGCCCGGCCTTTTCACGTATAGCCTGTAATAAGCGTGAATCAATTTTTTGCTCAACGGGAGTTCTTAAGCTTTTCTCTTTTAATAGAGCTTCGATCTGGTTAAGCGTTTGCCTGCTTACCTGCGCACTTGTCTGGTAAACTGAAAAAAAACCGAATAAAAAAATAATTGAAAAAACGGTGTAATTCTTAAGCATATTAGATGTTTTGGTAAGAAAATATGAATGCGGACGCGAATGTAAATATTAAAATTGCGCAAAAACAAAAAATATTTCGAACGATTGGGAATGCCCTTTAAATGCAGAAAGCAGCGCTAAAGAGATATTACGGCGAAGAAAAATTGTGTTTATAAAGATATTTTTATTTAGTGACCAGCTATAGTTTTTCATGGCATCGTTCCTTGCGTCGCACACTTGTACAGTAGACTTTCATACCGGCCGGGTTGCTCTAAATTTGTTTACATTGAGCCTGGGATAGTGATCCTGCAGTTTAATAGAGTAGCGTCAGTTCGGGATAAAGAATCAGGAACTTGTGCAAGCCTTATTTAAACCCTGTTTTTTTCGTCCCATCGGAACGATTCGCTGGTAGCTGAACCGGCATAAAGACCAGGCGTTCCTACCGGAACGCCCGGATGTTGAAAACAATGATTTTCTACCTGGGAAATGACCCCGGGTACAAGGAAGCGCATAATTACTAATGGCTACAGTACGCGCGCGCTGGTGAAGGCCTGTATACGGTATAGTAACAGCTATCATAGCACGGTCATGTTACGTTCAACCTACGTTCATCCTTCGTCTTTGCTGCGTCTTTCCAGGAGAAGTGGTGGGGAAATATGAAAGAGATA